>JBEKOZ010000014.1:0-18968 GCA_049521275.1 Bryobacteraceae bacterium
TTCGCCGCCGAGACCATTTTCATGGCCTTCGTGATCTGCTGCGTATTCTTAACCGAGCGGACCCGCCGCCGGATATCAATCAAACTAGGCATGTGCTTCTACTGGCTACTTGGCATTGGCCTTTTCCAAAAATTTCGGCTTGAACTCTTTCACCACCGCATCGATCTGCCCCTTGATCTCATCCGTCAGCGCCTTCTTCTCGCGGATCAACGGCAGCAAGCCCGGATGCGCATTCTCGACGAAGTGGAACAGCTCCGCCTCGAACGGCCTCACCTGGGGCAACGGCAGATCGTCCAGGTTGCCTTGTGTTCCCACGTATAAAATGAGTACCTGCTTCTCCACCGGCACCGGCGAATACTGCCCCTGCTTCAGCAATTCCACCATGCGTGCGCCGCGCGTCAACTGATCGGCCGAAGACTTATCCAGCTCGGACCCGAACTGCGCAAACGCCGCCAGCGCTCGATACTGCGCCAGGTCCAGTCGCAGCGAACCGGCCACCTGCTTCATGGCCTTGATCTGCGCATTGCTGCCCACGCGGCTCACGGAAATGCCCACGTTGATCGCCGGCCGTATATTCGAATTGAACAGGTCCGATTCCAGATAAATCTGTCCGTCGGTAATCGAAATCACGTTGGTCGGAATGTACGCCGAAACGTCGCCCGCCTGCGTTTCGATAAACGGCAGCGCCGTCAGCGACCCGCCGCCCTTGTCGGCCGATAGCTTCGCCGCCCGCTCCAGCAGCCGGCTGTGTAGATAGAAAACGTCGCCCGGATATGCCTCGCGTCCGGGCGGACGCCGCAGCAGCAGCGAAATTTCCCGGTACGCCGCCGCGTGCTTCGATAGATCGTCGTACACGCACAGCGCGTGCCGGCTGCTGTCGCGAAAATATTCGCCCATCGCGCAGCCCGCGTAGGGAGCCAGGTACTGCATCGGCGCCGGATCGGACGCCGTCGCCGCCACCACGATCGAATACTCCATCGCGCCGTAGGTTTCGAGCGTCTTCACCACCTGCGCCACAGTCGACCGTTTCTGCCCGATCGCGACGTAGATGCAGATCACGTCGCCGCCCTTCTGATTGATGATCGCGTCCAGCGCCACGGTCGTCTTGCCGGTCTGCCGGTCGCCGATGATCAGCTCGCGCTGTCCGCGCCCGATCGGAATCATCGCGTCGATGGCCTTGATGCCGGTCTGCAGCGGCTCTTTCACCGGCTGCCGTTCCACCACGCCCGGCGCGATGCGCTCAATCGCGATATAACCCTTGTTCGCGATCGGCCCTTTGCCGTCGATCGGATTTCCCAGCGCGTCCACCACCCGGCCGATCATGCCCTCGCCCACCGGAACCGACATGATGCGGCCGGTGCGCTTCACCTCGTTGCCTTCTTTGATGTTGGTGTAATCGCCCAGCATCACCGCGCCCACCGAATCTTCTTCCAGGTTCAGCGCGATGCCCGAAACGCCGCCCGCGAACTCGATCAGCTCGCCCGCCATGACATTTTCCAGACCGTAAAGACGCGCAATTCCGTCGCCCACGGAAATCACGGAACCCGTCTCTGAAACATTGACGACTTTTTCGTAATTCTCAATCTCCTCACGCAACACACGCGAGATTTCATCCGCCCGAATCTGAGCCATAAAGTTCTAAAACCCCTAAATCTTCCTCTTCGCCGGTCAGCCTACTGGCTACTGGCTCCTGGCTACTGGCTACTTCCTGAGCTTCAGCTCAGGAGCGTCCCCCGCAGCCTTTCCAATTGTCCCCGTACGCTGCCGTCGTAAACCTTGGAGCCGACGCGCGCCACCACTCCGGCGACCAGCCCCGGATCGGTTTGATACTTGAGCTTCGCCTTCTTCCCCGCCATCCGCGTCAACTGCGTTTCAAGCGCGCTCTTTTGCCCGTCGTTCAGCGGCTGGGCGCTCGAAACTTCCGCGCGAACAAACCCCAGGTGCTCGTCAAGCAGCACGTCGAACGCTTCCACCATCGACGGAATTTCATGCACCCGGCGATGATCGATCACTACGTACAGAAAATTGCGGATCTTCGCATGAACGTCAATTAGCCTGGCCACCACCGCCCTCTTGCGCGAAGGCGAAACCGCCGGCGAAAGCAAAGCGTTCCGCAAATCCTCCGACCCCGCAATCATCGCCGCAACCTGCCGCAACTGCTCCAGCGCAACTTGTGGCTCGATCCCGGACCCCGGCTCCGTCACCACCTCCACCAGAGCCCTCGCGTAGCGCGTTGAAACCGCCGAAAGCATCTAGTTTCTCGACCCCAAATCCTTAGTAAAATCTTCGACCAACCCCGCTTCGGTCGACGCGTCGAGCCGCGTCCGGATCCTCTGCTCTGCCAGATCAAGAGCCAGCTTCGCCGCATACGCGCTCAGCTCGCGGCTGGCCAGCGTAGCCGCCGATTCAATCTCCTGCTCGGCCTGCTTCTGCAATTTTTCAATGTGCCGAGCCGTTTCCTGCCGGATGCGCGCCGCTTCCTGCTCCATCTCGATTTTCGATTGCGCGCGGAACGCCGCGATGTCGGCGCCCAGCGCGTTCAACCGTGCGTCCATTTCCGCGGCCCGCTTCTCCGCCGCCTGCTTCGTGGCCTGCGCTTCGGTGATGTCCTTTTGAATATCGGTGGTGCGGGATTTAAAGAAGGGAGGCAAATGCTTGTTCAGCACGTATCCCGCCGCCGCGGCCAGAATGACGAAATTCGCCCACTTCCAGACGATCATCTCATCCTTGGTGCTGGGCTCCTCCACTTTTTCCTGCGCATAAACCGCGGTCCCGCCCATAAACAACATCATCGCCAGCAGAACCCGCTTCACGATTTCCTCCGCCCGAGAACCGTGGTCGCGATCCGGTCCGCCAGGGCCGCGCTGGTTTCGACCAGGCTCGCCTTCGCCTCCGCCGTTTCGGCGGCAAGCTGCTTCCGCGCCGCTGCCAGTGTTTCACCCGTGCGAGCCTTCCCCGCGTCGATCTGCTTGGCCTGATCTTCCATCCACACCTGGCGAGTTTGTTCCTGGTCGCGATAAACCTCGGCGCGCGCGTCGCGGAATTTCGCTTCATAATCCCGCGCCTTGCGCTCCGCCGCCGCCAGGCTCTCATCGGCTGCCTTGCGCGCCCCCGCCGTCAAATCTTCCCGCTCTTTCAGGGTCTTCTGAAGCGGTTTGAACAGCATGAATTTCAAATAAAAATGCAGGATGATCAGAAGGATTACGGTGGGGATGGCCTTCAGCAGAATCCCACTCAGGGCTTGGAGTGTTTGTTCCATCAAAAAATGTGCAGGGATCGGACGTCGAGACGAACTGCTCCGAATCCGTCAAGGTAGCACAATGGCCTATCTGGGGTCAAATTATGGTCATTTAAGGCTTCATGGAAGCGCAGAAATGAGCAATTATGGTCGATTAAGCCGTCTGTGCCGTCGCGATAACGGGTTTAATGGCGGCCGGGAGTCCGATTTTCTGGCGGAGCGCCGCGTCGATCTTCGCCCCAATTTCCCCGTGCTCTTTGAGGAAGGTCCGTGCCGTTTCCCGCCCCTGCCCCAGCCGCTCGCCCTGGTAGCTGTACCACGCTCCGCTTTTTTCGACAATTCCCTCTTCAGAGCCCAGATCGAGCAAATCGCCTTCGCGCGAAATTCCGTGGCCGTAAAGGATGTCGACTTCCGCTTCCCGGAAGGGAGAAGCTACTTTGTTTTTAACAACTTTGATCTTCGTGCGATTTCCCACCACGGCCTCGCCGTCCTTGATCGCCGCCAGCCTCCGCACGTCGATGCGCACTGAGGAGTAGAACTTCAGCGCCCGGCCGCCTGTCGTCGTTTCCGGGTTACCGAACACAACCCCAATCTTTTCACGCACTTGATTGATGAAAATCAGACACGTATTGGTCCTCGCAATGGAGCCCGTCAGCTTGCGCAGCGCCTGCGACATCAACCGCGCATGCAATCCCATGAAGCTATCTCCCATCTCTCCTTCAAGTTCCGCACGAGGGACCAGCGCGGCCACCGAATCGACCACCAGAACGTCAATTGCCGCGGACTGGACCAGGGCGTTGGTGATTTCGAGCGCCTGCTCCCCGCAATCCGGCTGAGAAATAAGGAGATCGTCGACGTTCACCCCCAAATTCCTGGCGTAAGCCGGGTCGAGCGCATGTTCCGCGTCGATAAACGCAGCCGACCCGCCGGCCGCCTGTGCTTCGGCGATAACTTGCAGAGCCAGCGTGGTTTTTCCCGACGACTCCGGTCCAAAAATTTCCGTGACGCGCCCCCGCGGAAATCCGCCCACCCCGAGCGCCGCATCGACCGAAATCGATCCGCTTGAAATCACCTTTACCGGCAATACGTTGCGTGACCCGAGCTGCAACACCGCGCCCTTGCCGAACTGCTTATCCATCTGAAGAATCGTCTGCATGATCACGCGGGTGCGCTCGGGAGTAGCCATGCCTATAGGTGTTATGTGGGATTGGAAAATCTCAGTTATTCTGTGCGCAGCTTGATGGGCGAGCGGGGATCGGGCGGGGGCGCGATGACGCCTTTCAACTCGACGTTCTCGCCTTGCGGGGCGGGGCCTTCGATACCTATGGTTTTGTCGAGGACTGTGAGCGATGCGCCTTTTACGGCGCCGCGGACGGTGACTTTCGTTTCGCCGGGTGTGAAGCCGATGCGCTTGACGGTGTCCCACACCTGTTCGATGGAGATGCGATTGCGGTCGGCCAGGTCGAGCGTCACGGTGCCGTCCTTCATGCTGACTTCGACGTGCGTGACGCCGCGCATTTTTTCGAAGGCTTTGCCGAGCGACTCCGAACAAGAAGGACAATTCATGTCCTTCATGAACACTTCCATGCGCAGGAATTCGGCGTTCATGGTCATCGCCGCGGCGAACAGCAGGAGGAGTTTCATCTTGCTTCCAGAGTAGAATAACGAGGTATGAAAATCTGGCCGGCGTTCGCGGTGGCGACGATCGTCTTTTACTTTGTTCCGCTGTTCGATTCCCAGACATCGATTCAATGGGACGCGGTGGACGTGCATTACTCGGCGCAGAAATATTTCGCCGACTCCGTGCTGGCTGGAAATTTGCCCCACTGGACTCCGTACGTTTTCTCGGGCTTTCCCTTCCTGGCCGATCCGCAGACGGGCGCGTGGTACCCGCTGCACTGGCCGTTTTTTCTGCTCGGGATCACACCCAAGGCGATCGAATGGGAGCTCGCGCTGCATGCCTTCCTGGCGCTGTGGGGCACGTATCTGCTGGCGCGGCGGTTGAGCGGCGACCATAGGACGGCGCTGCTGGCGGCGGTGTTTTACGCGGGCGGAGGATTCTTCGCGGGGCATAGCAGCCACGTCGGGATTTTCGAAACGGCGGCTCTGTTGCCGTGGCTGTTGTGGGCGGCGCTGGGGGCATTGGAGGAAGGGCGCACACTGGCGTCGATGCTTGTGACGGGCGCAATCGGCGGATTGATCATACTCGTCGGGCATTTTCAAACGGCTCTCTATTGCTTTATGGCGCTGGCGCTGTTTGTCGCCGCGCGGCGCGCGCCCTGGAAACGAGCATTGATTCTGCTGCTGGTGGCAGGCCTGGCCGCCGTCCTGTTGAGTGCGATTCAAATCCTGCCGGGACTCGAGCTGACCGGGCAATCGGGCCGCGCACACGCGGATTATCACGGAGCCACCAACGCGGTTTTGGAACCGGCGGCGCTGGCGACCCTGGTGCTGCCTAATTTTTATGGAGCGGCCTCCGGCAGCTATACGGGACCACCGGATATCACGCAGTTTTATTTCTATGCGGGAATCCTGCTGGTGCCGCTGGCGATTGTGGGAGTGGTTAAGAAACCTGCCCTGGCGCCGCTGGCGCTGATCGTCCCCGCGCTCTGGTATGCCTTCGGGCGGCGTGCCGGGTTGTACTTCGTGCTCACGCTGCTGCCGGGATTCAGGAGCGTTCGCGCACCCGTACACATCTGGTTTGTAGTGGCGCTGGGCCTGGCGCTGGCGGCGGCATCGGGGGCGGCATGGCTCGCCGACCGATTCAAGAAGCCCTGGCTGATGATCGCGGTGCTGCTGGTGACCGTTGCGGACCTGTGGTACTGGAATATGGGCGACAACCAGCTGGCCTACGCCAGCGCGAGTTTCGCGGAGAAATATGGCGACGCATTTACGGCCTTCCAGAAAAATATCGAGGGGGTGAAGCAGCACGCGTTTTCGCGCATCTGGTCGCCGTTCGATAGCAATGCTTTCGGTCCGCTGAACAGCTCGCTCGAGGGGCAGGCGGAGGTTACCTATGGATACAACCCGCTGGAGCTTTCGCGATATAGCGAATATATAGAGGCGATGACGCACAATCAGAAGCTGATGAACGGGCTGGCAGTGACCAATGCGATCGACACCCAGCACGGCTCGATGTTTCAGAATCCGGCGGCGCTGCCGCGGGTGTATGCGCCGCCCGAAGTCAAATTTGCCGCCAGCCGGGCGATCGCGCGGGCACTGCTTGGGGCGCTCGATCCAGCGAAAACGGCGATTGTCGAGACCGAGCTGCGTCCGCTCCCGAGCGGGAAGACGACGGTCGAAATCGTCGATCATGCGGGCGACTTCTATCAGGCAAAATATTCGGCGGCGTCCGATTGTCTGCTGCGGATCGCGGTGCCCTATTTCCCGGGCTGGACCGCGGCGATCGACGGGAAGCCTACACCCGTTTATGTAGCGGATTACGCGCTGTCAGGGGTGATCGCGCCGGCGGGAAATCATGAGCTGACGTTCCGGTTCCGCTCACGGTGGTTTGTTTGGGGGGCTATGGTGAGTGGACTGGCTTTGGCGGGAATTATCCTAGGTCTTTTGCCGCGGCGCATGTGGGGCGGGCTATGGAGCCGGCGGCCTGCTTCAAGGCAGGCTCTCTCTTAGCAAGCAGACAGAGCCGCTCCGGAGAGCGGCTGCCGGCTGCTAGCCCGCCCCACGTACGCTAATGGTTCAACAGCGGAAACTTCGGCGCCGGTCCGCATGCTCACGCATGGCGGTTCGGTGGCTCGAAGGGAAAAGGAGGACAAAACCGCTTCCTGCGGTCGCGGCTCGGAAGAAGACGGCTGCTTCAACTTTGTCGCGGTGCTGACGATAAGCCGGACGTGGCACTGCTCAGCGAATCGAAGGTCGATACCGTAGCGTTTAAGGAGCGGGCGATCCGGTCACTGCGGGAACTGCCGCCGTTTTCTCCGATCCTGAACCGGCTGCTGGCCTCCCTGGCGAAAGAAGAGGTCTCGTTCGTAAAGCTCGGGGACCTGATTGAGAAGGACCCGGTGCTGGCGGGCAACCTTCTGCATCTGGTCAATTCGGCGCTCTATGCGCGTCGCGGCAGTATCAATTCGGTGCGCCACGCACTCAGCCTGCTGGGAATCAATAAGCTGCGGAACGTGGTGCTGGGGATGTCGATTACGAGGATGTGGAATCAGGTGCGGACGCCACCCTCCTGGTCCATGTCGCGGTTCAATATACACTCGGCGGCCTGCGCCACGCTGAGCGATCTTCTGGCCCAGAAGCTGACCGTGGATTATGCCGAAGGGGCGTTCGTGGCGGGCTTATTGCATGACGTGGGACGGCTGCTGATCGCGCTCGGCCTGAACGAGGAGTACGGCCGGATTTTGCGGATGAACGAGGTGGAGGGCACACCGCTGCTCGACTGCGAGAGCGAAGTGCTTGGCTTTACCCATCCGGAGCTTTCCGCCGAGGCGCTGATTTTCTGGAATCTTCCGCAGCCGATCCAGAACGCCGTGCGTTATCATCACAACCCGGATCGAGATCCGGTGGCGGGTCAGAGCGCGGTCGCACTGAGCCGGGTAGTGGATGCCGCCAATCAATACGTGAATGCGATGGGCGTATCGATCCAGAAGATATGTGGGGACTCGGCGGATGGAACGCTGGTGGAATCGCTGGGGCTTTCCGGAGAGGAGTTACAGGTTCTGCTGGCCGAGTTCAAGTCTGAGTTTGAGGCCATGTCGAGCTTCTTTAGCTGAGGAGGACGAAGGGACCGCTCCCGAAGGTCGCGGCTCGGTAAGTGGTGCCGATCCGGGGATGTACGGACCAGGGGGTCCGCCCTACGGGTGTGTTACGCTCCGTAATCGGACGATGATCAGGGTCTTTAATGTATCGATTCCGAGCAGCGCGGTCGCCCTGGCGATGGCGGACGCGGTGCTGCTGTTTTCGTGCTATCTGTTCGCGGCCTGGCTGGTGCTGGACGTCCCGCTGGTGGTCTTTTTATTCGAGCAGGGCGGATACTGGCACATTGCGTTCGCGACGGCCGTGATCATGATCGGTCTGAACTTTAACGATCTTTACGAAAGTTACCGGGTGGGTTCGCGCATTCGACTCTTGCAGCAGTTCTGCCTGGTGCTGGGGCTCGCGTTTCTGCTGCAATCGGCACTGATTTACGCGAGCTGGGGCATGCTGCTGCCGAAGTGGACGATGGTATACGGCAGCCTGCTGGTGTTGATTGTCCTTCCCTTGTGGCGGATCTTTTTTTCCACCATGCTATGGAAATCGATGGGCGGGCAGAAGCTGCTGTTTCTGGGATCGTCGCCGGCGATGCGCGAGATTGTGGCGCATATTTCGGAGCGGCCGGAGCTGGGGTTCGCCTCGCTCGGTTACCTGGACGACAACCCCGGGACGGTTGCCGATATCACCAGGATCGGCTCGATCGCCGCGCTGGACGAAGTGATTGCGGAGCGGCATCCGGCGCGGATCATCGTGGCCATGGAGCAGCCGGCGCAGGGGCTGCCGGTGGAGCGGCTGCTCGAACTGCGATTAGGCGGGATCGAGATCGAGGAAGCAGCGGCCACCTACGAGGCCATTTTCCGGCGCATCCCCACGCGGGACCTGCCGCCATCGCAGCTCATCTTCTCGAATGAAATGAGGCCGCGCGGCAACAGCGTGACGCTCAAATCCGCCTACACGCTGGTGCTGGCGTCGATCGCGCTGGTGATCGCTCTTCCGGTGATGGCGATCGTCGCGCTGATCGTAAGACTCACCTCACCCGGACCGGTGATTTCGCGCCAGCCATCGAGCGGACGAAACGGGGAGCTGTTTTCGCTGTTCAAATTCCGGACGACGGGTAGGTGGCTGAGCAGACTGCGTCTCGACGAATTACCGGAGTTGTTCAACGTGCTGCGGGGCGAGATGTCCATTGTCGGCCCGCGCCCGGAGCGGCCGGAATTTGTCGCCGCGCTGGAGGAACGGATTCCCTATTACCGGCAGCGCCTTTCGGTGAAACCGGGCATCACCGGGTGGGCGCAGATCAATCAACGGAGGGACGGGATTGAAGACAGCATCGAAAAGCTGGAGTACGACCGCTACTACATCAAGAATCTGTCGATATCGCTGGACGCCTACATTATTTTTCACACCTTGAAGGGGACCCTCACCGGGAGGGAGATAAAATAAGTAATGCGCGATCGTCTGTTGAAAGTCCTGCGGCAGGTCACCACGCAGCCGCTGAATATCGGCGATGAAGATTCGCTGTTCGAGAGCGGACTGCTGGACTCGTTTGCCCTGCCCGATCTGGTGAGCGGACTGGAAGAGGAGTTCTCCTTCAAAGTGCCGGACTCAGACCTCCATCCGCGCAAGTTCGACTCCATCGCGCGCATCGAGAGTTATCTGTCGGAACATGCGCAGGTGTGAAGCGCGTGACGGAACCATCTTACATTCACGCGTTCGGGGCGCACTTGCCGGAGCGGGTGGTCGGGAACGCTGAGCTGGCGGAGCAACTGAGCTGCACTGCGGAATGGATTGAGAGTGTCTCCGGGATCCGCGAGCGGCGCTGGGCGGGGGAAGAAACGGTCGCCGATCTGGGGGTGCTGGCGGCGCGCGATTGCCTGCGGAGAGCGGGGATCGAGGCGGCGCAGGTGGGCCTGATGATCGTCGCCAGTGGCAGCGCGGAGCGGCGATTCCCGGGGCCCGGGTCGACCATCGCGGCGGCCCTTGGACTGGATCTGACGCCGGTGATCGATCTGCCGCTGGCGAGCGCGGGATCGATCTTCGGACTGTCTCTGGCATCGCGGCTCGCGGGATTTTACGGCGACGTCCTGGTCATTGCGGCGGAAAAAATGTCGGCGGTGATTGGCGGCGCGGCGCCTGACCGGAATACCGCGATTCTGTTCGGCGACGGAGCGGGCGCGGCGCTGGTCAGCTCGCGGCCGGGGCGGTTTGAGGCGCTGGATTCGGTGTTGCACACCGACGGCGCCTATCGCGAGGATCTGGCGCTCGATTGGGGATCGGCGCTGCGCATGAATGGACTGACGGTGATTCTACAGGCGGCGCGCAAACTGCCCGCGGTGATCGGCGAGGTGCTGGAGCGGCAGAACATCGCGGCCGCGGACGTGGCGCAATTCGTGATGCACCAGGCGAATCAGAATCTGATCACCAGGGTCGCGAAAGGGCTGGGGGTGGATGCGTCGCGGATGTTCTCGAACGTTTCAAAATATGGCAATACATCGTCGGCATCGATGCTGATCGCCGCGGCGGAGTGGGAGCCGACGCCGGGTCCGGTGGTGTTCGCCGGGTTTGGAGCCGGGTTCCACTGGGGCGCGCTGGTGGCACGGAGCGCGTGAAGCTTCTAAACACGGCGTCATAATTATTTGCGAATGTCCGCATGCTTACGCATGGCGGTTCAGTGGCGGCAGTGAGGAGTTTCTGACGCCGTGTTTAGCTGCCGCCCGTCGAAGCCGAGCCCCTCATCGCGGACGCGATGTTGGAAAAAATGCGGCTGATGCTGGTCGACACGCCGGGCATGAGCGCACCAGCGGCTACGGCGACGAAACCTGCCAACAGAGCGTACTCGATCAGATCCTGGGCCCGGGTATCGCTCCAGACTTTAGCAGTCAATATGAGGTGGTTGAGCTTCTTCAAGGTGTGCTCCTACATCACAAGTTTAACGATCGGAAGATAGCGAAGCACTCGGTTGATTCGCCTAATTTGATAGGGCCAAAGTTCTCGGGAACCTACGGCGGACCTTAGACGAACGGCATCGCACGTGCCTTGCACCCTCGCAAGTGACGATAAACCTTGAATTTCCCCGCGGGCTCCCGGCATTTGAAATGCACCGGCGGTTCCGGCTGGTCGAGAGCCGGGAACGCGAGCCGCTGCTGTTTCTCGAAAGCGAAACGGACCCGGGGTTGTCATTTCTTCTCTTGCCGGTAGGACTGATCGATCCGGAGTACCAGCTGGCGCTCTCGACCGAGGATCGGGAGACGCTGGGGGCCGGCCCGGAGTCGTCCCTGCGATGTTTAGCGGTGATCACGGCCGGCGAAGATTCGCCGCCCACCGCCAATTTGTTGGCGCCGGTCGTGATCAACCTCAATAGCGGACGGGCGGTGCAGGCGGTCCGGTCCGATTCGGTGTATTCCCACAAGAAGGCGATATGCTCGTAATCCGGCGCCGTGCCGGAGAAACGCTGCTGATCGGCGACGAGATCGAGGTCGAAATCCTCGAGACGGGAAGCTCGTACGTGAAGCTGGGGATTCGCGCACCGAAGCACGTGATCGTGCTGCGCAAGGAAATTCAGATCACAGGGCAGCAGAACCTGGCCGCGGCGAAAGAAAAGTCGGGCGCGGCGTTAAATTCCGTGCTGCGCACGCTCAAGAAGCGCGACCCGTCTCCGATAAGGGCCCTGTAAGAACCGGGAAAGGATTCCCGGAAGCACACATTCAAGGAGAGAATGATGGGATCTTTTTCTATCAATACCAACGTCGCCTCGCTACAGGCGGAGAACTACCTCACGCAGACCAATGAGTTCCAGGACCAGACGATCAACGAGGTCACCTCGGGCCTGCGCATCGTCAATTCGGGGAATGACGCGGCCGGCCTGGCGATCGCCAATGGCGACCGGTCGACGGAAGCCGTGCTGACGCAGGGGATCCAGAACGCCACCAACGGACAGAATGAGTTGCAAACCGCCGACAGCGGCATGAGCAGTATCGGAAACCTGCTCGATACGGCCAGATCGCTGGCCACGGAATCGGCCTCGGGAACGTTCACGGGGGACCGCGGGACGTTGAACACCGAATTTCAGAGCGTGCTCACCGAAATCAACCGCCAGGCGCAGGCGATCGGGCTGAACCAGGGCGGAACTCTGGCCACCAACCTGAGCGTGTTCATCGGCGGCGGCGAGTCGTCGAATGGGATCAGCGCGACCACGAACGGGAGTGTCGGGATCAATCTGACCCAGGCGACCGTGGACGCGAAGAGTCTGGGCCTCGAAGGGGTGCAGGCTTCGGGCAATACGGCGACCGACATCGGCACCGGCAGCACCACCAGCGTAGCGGATATCCTGGCGAACGCCGCCAATCAGGCATCCATTACGAACAACACTACGAATTTCACTTTCACCGGACCCGGATTTTCCAACACCAGCGGCGGCAACACGATTACCGTGGCGGTAAACCTGAACGGCGTCACCGATACCAACACACTGGTGACGGCGGTCAATGCGGCGATCCAGGCGGCCGGGAACGGGAACAGCCAGCAGGCGACCGCGTTCAAGAACGCCAACATCACGGCCGCGATCGGCACCAACGCCACCGGCCAGTCGCAATTGACCTTCAATAGCGCCACGACGGCATTCCAGGTCCAGGGCGGAGACCAGGTAGCGACGGCGCTGTTGGGGAATTTCTCCAGCGGTTCGACCGGCAACGTGGCGAACGTCAATGCGACGGCTGCCTCGGCTTTCACGACGCCGACAGGGGCCGAGACAGTCGGCTTTAATATCGTTGGCGCGGGTCTCACTGGCTCGGGCGGCGCCTTCTCCGTGACCTTGGCCGTCACCGATACGGCGGCAACCAGTGTCGCGAAGATCAATACAGCCATTGCCGGAAATGCCGCCCTCGCGGCGACCGGCATCCAGGCCACGCTCAACGGGTCGAAAATCCAATTCACCGGGAAAGCCGGATCGAGCTTCCAGGTGCAGGACAGCAACGACTTGCAGAATGCGCTGGGCTTCGGTACTTACCAGACCGCCGGCACCAGCCAGACGGCAGCCGCGGTCTCCACCGCTGGAACGCAGGACCTGCAGATTTCGCTCAACGGCGGCTCGACCATAGATCTGGGCCCGCTCGCGGCCACCGGCACGCTCGCCACAGACATCAGCACGCTGAACACCGCGATCCAGGGCAACGCGGCTCTGCGCGCCGCGGGAATCACGGCGATCGCCAGCGGCACCAAGATAGAGCTCACCAGCGCAAATTCCACCAGCTTCCGGCTGAACACGGTCGGCGTCACCAACGCGTTCGGTTTCGGAGTCACGGGCGTCATCTCCGCCGGGAACACGGCCAGCGCCTACGCAGCGCTGGACAGCGTGGATTCCACCGGCGCACAACAGGCCCAGAATGCGACGGGTAACGCCGTCTATCAATTCACGGGATTGACCAACAACGGCGACGCGCAGACGATCACGCTGAGCGCGGTTGACTCCAGTGGCGTGCAGCACACCCTGAACGTCAATCTGACGACCGCCAATGCGAGCACGCTCGATCAGGCCGTCAACACGATTAATACGGCGATCGCAGCCTCGAACGACACTACGCTCGAACAGATCGGCGCCTTCAAGCAGGAAGGCACGGCCGGCAATACCAACGGCGTCGAGGGAGTCAGCTTTATGAGCGCAGGCGGCACCTTCAAAGTCAGCTTGGGAGCCTCGCCCGCCAGTTCGGTCGCGGGCGTATCCGCGGGCATCGCCGACGGCACGACAGGACTGAGCGGCGGCGCCGTTTCTACCTCGGCCGTCAATGGCACGGGTTCCACGGCGGACATCAGCAACATCGCCACGGCGACGGCGGCTGTTAGCGCACTGGCCAACTCGGTGGCCGCGCTGGGCAACGCACAAGCCGCCGTCGGTAACGGCGAGAACACACTGAACTACGCCATCAACCTGGCGTCTTCGCAGTTGACCAACCTGGCTGCCTCCGAGTCCAGCATCCGGGACGCCAACATGGCGACGGAATCGGCCAACCTGACCAAATCGCAGATCCAGCTACAGGCCGGCATCGCGGCACTGGCGCAGGCGAACTCCGCTCCGCAGCAGATTCTGACGCTGCTGCAACACCCGTAAGACGGTCCCCGCCTTAACGGGCTGCTGACCGCTCCCGAAGGTCGCGGCTCCATTATCTCGATGAAATGGAGCCGCGACTAGCAGGAGCGGTTCAAGCTGGCGGGTTATTTGTAGTCTCCGCGCACAGCGCGGGCGCGGATCCGCACTAGGTCGGCAAACGACTTGATCCCTTGCATGAGGCCGACCTTGGTGCCCTCCACGTTGCTCCATTCGACAGGCACTTCAATGGAGCGCAGGCCGAGTGCCTGGGCGATCAGCAGGTCCTCGACGTCAAAACTAAACCCATCTTCCACCTGGCGTGGAAAAATCTCCCGCGCGGCGTCCCGGCGGAATAATTTGAAGCCGCATTGGGTATCACGAAAAGGGAGCCCCGTAACCAGGCGCATGACCACGTTGAACGCGCGGCCGGAGATCTCCCGCATCAACGGCTGATGTACCTTGACCAGCTTACGGTCGAGCGCGCGGGAACCGATGGCGACCACGGCGTTTTCGCGCCGCGCCGTGGCCACCAGCTTCTCCAGCTCCTCAATGGGCGCCGATAGATCCGCGTCGGTGGACAGAATCCAATCGCCCGCCGCGGCGAGCATTCCCTGGCGCACGGCGTAACCCTTGCCGCGATTTCCCGGATTGCGCACCAGGCGAATGATTCCGCCCCGAGCTTCGGCCAGCGCCGCCGTGCCGTCACGCGAGCCGTCGTCCACCACCAGAATCTCCCGCAGCGGAACCGGGGATCGCTCGGCGTACGCAAGAATCCGGTCGAGGGTCGCCGGCAAGCGCCGTTCCTCGTTATAGGCGGGGATGACGATCGAGAGCGTTTCCAAATCAGAGGCCCTGGTCAAGATACCACTTGTAGGCAGCTTCCAATCCCTCGCGCAACGGGATGCGAGCCTTCCAGCCGAGCGCGGCGAGGCGCGACACGTCCAGCAGCTTGCGCGGCGTGCCGTCCGGTTTGGACCGATCCCACACGATGTTTCCCTCGAATCCGGTAATGGCGCGGATAGTCTCCGCAAGTTCCGCGATGGTCAGGTCTTCCCCGGTTCCGGCGTTGAGAATCTGCTCCGAGTCGTAATGCGTCATGGAAAACAGAGCCGCATCGGCCAGATCGTCCACGTGCAGAAACTCGCGCCGTGGCGTTCCGCTCCCCCACAAGACGACCTCCCGAGCGCCGGCCAGCTTCGCTTCGTGAAATTTGCGGATCATGGCGGGCGCCACGTGCGCCGACTGCAAGTCGAAATTGTCGCCGGGGCCATAAAGGTTGGTGGGCATCAGCGCAATGGTGGAAAAACCGTACTGCGCGCGATAGGCCTGCGCCATCTTGATGCCGGCGATCTTGGCGACGGCGTACCACTGATTGGTGGGCTCAAGCGCGCCTTCGAGCAGCGAGTCCTCGCGAATGGGCTGGGGCGCGAATTTCGGATAAATGCAGGAGGAGCCCAGGAACAGCAGCTTCTTCGCGCCATTGCGGTACGCGGCGTCGATGACGTTCGATTGGATGGCGAGATTCTCCGCGATAAACTCCGCGGGGCGAGTCGAGTTGGCGAGAATGCCACCGACTTTGGCGGCGGCGAGGAAGACATACTCGGGGCGCTCCGCGGCGAAAAACTCCTCTACGGCTGACTGGCGGGTCAGATCCAATTCGGCGCGGCTGCGCAGCAGGAGACGTTCGTATCCGTCAACCGCGAGCCGGCGCGCGATGGCCGAGCCTACCATCCCGCGATGGCCGGCAACAAAGATAGACGAGTCTTGTCGCAACCCACATGGTGGCACAGGTTTCAGTCTGAATGCTTAGGCCTAAAAACCGTTTGGAAGCACTCCGTAAGAACATGGGGCACTGTGGGTAACCGGACCGGCGGGAACTGTCCGGTGCTCTTGACATTCTGGACCCATTCGAGCCACCTTTCGTGTACCGTTTGCGTGATCACCACGGCTGCAACTTCGAATTGGAATCCTGCATCTTGTGGACCGCCGTAATTTAGCTGCACGCTCCAGGAACCGTCGACGACTGGAATCGGCCCATCACCCTGGGGCCACCATCCCTCCACATCGTGGCGACGAGCCAACACCCAGAGATACATGCCAGGGGATAATGTCGCACGGCCTCGAACCATACCGGCGTCCCCGACCTCTTCGCCGCGGCGGGGTGAAAGTATTTTTACGGTACCCTGACTCGCATGCCACCTGAGGACTCGTCGAGGCAGAACATTGCTCAGCGTCGATCGCCAACGATAGCGCAACAGCGTGCGAGCGTTGTATCTCTGCTGATCCCAACCGTCGCCCATGGGATCGAAGGTCGGAGCCTGGGTTCGGGTGAAAAACGCAGTCGTCCTGACGACTTCATCCAGCCGGAACATCTCATCGCTACGCACGAAATGGAACAGGTTGTTGATGCTGCGGATATGAATGTCGTCCAGGACGAGCAGCCCTCCGGGTTCAAGATGCGGGTACAGAAAGTAGTATTCGAGGTCCGGGAATGGATACGCATGCGGACCGTCAATGACGGCAAGCTGTAGCTTTTCCTCGAACGGGTGCTGTGGGAGCGTACGTTGGGACGGGCCCTCCACAAACGACACCACGCCTTGCCGCAACAGAGGAGATCGGCGTACGTTTTGGATGCTCCCGCCGATATCCAGCGCAAAGACAGTGTGGTGCTCACTCAAATGAGAAAGCAATAGTGTAGTGGCGCCGCAGCCTGTTTCGACGGATCGCCGGATCCTGCGGCTGCCGGCATGTCTCGCGGTTGCTCTCAGAGCGTCGCCGGACATCGTCCCGGCGTCATGCAGAACGGCCTGCACTCGCAGAATCTCTTCGAGAACCTCATGTATGGTTGGATTCATCGCTCACGATCAACCTGGAAATTGGCAACAGAAACGCGGTAGGGCGGACGCCCCTCGTCCGCGCCGGACCCCCGGGTCCGGCTCAACCAACGCACTGAAAACGGAGGCCGACGCGGGCGTCGGCCGCGGACCGGGGGGGCCGCCCCACATCGCAGATCCTGCCATGAACTTATAACTCAGTACGCTAGCGGTGCGAAAGCCCGCGCGCCACGACGACGTGTCCGGCCTGGGCCAGCGTACGCTCCTGCCGGGCGAGCTCCAGGTCGTGGTCCACCATCATCGCGACCAGTTGCTCGAAAGTCACCGTCGGTTTCCAGCCGAGCCTGGCGCGCGCTTTCGACGCGTCGCCGCAGAGCGAATCAACCTCGGTGGGGCGCAGGTAGCGGCGATCGGTTTCGACATGCCGGGTCCAATCCACGCCGCAGTGTTCGCCGGCGACGTTCAGGAAATCGCGGACGGAGTGAGCCTCCCCCGTGGCCACGACGTAATCGTCGGGCTCCGGCTGCTGGAGCATCATCCACATCGCTTCCACGAAATCGCCGGCGTAACCCCAATCGCGCGCGGAATCGAGATTGCCGAGGTACAGCGTCTCCTGAAGCCCGAGCTTGATGCGGGTCAGCGCGCGGGTGATTTTTCGGGTGACGAAGGTCTCTCCGCGGCGCGGCGACTCGTGGTTGAACAGAATGCCGTTCACGATGAAAAGGTTGTACGCTTCGCGGTAGTTTCTGGCGAACCAATGGGCAGCCAGTTTGCCGACGGCGTAAGGGCTGCGTGGATAAAACGGCGTGTCTTCATTTTGCGGCGGAGGCGACGCGCCGAACATTTCGGAAGATCCCGCCTGATAAAATCGCACCGCGTGGCCGGATTCGGAGTACTCGCGGACCGTCTCGAGCAGCCGCAAAGTGCCGGTGGCGACCACGTCGGCCGTGTATTCCGCCTGGTCGAAGCTAACGCGGACATGGGACTGCGCGGCCAGATTATAAATTTCCGAGGGCTTGGCGTCCTCGACGATTCTACGCAGCGACGCGCCGTCGGCCACGTCGCCGTAATGCAGATAGAGGCGCGCTCCCCGCTCATGCGGGTCGGCATAAATGGCGTCCAGCCGTTCGGTGTTGAAGGTAGAGGCGCGGCGCACGACTCCGTGGACAATATAGCCCTTGGAGAGAAGAAGTTCGGCTAGAAAAGACCCGTCCTGCCCCGTAATTCCAGTGATGAGGGCTTTCTTTTGAGGTTCTGGCATGAGGAAACCTCATTTTCGCACGGAACAGCCATCGGCTGTAATCCGAAAGGCGAAAAGTACGGCGAGTGTTATCCTGAAGCAAAGTGTCTGCTCCGCTCAATTTTCACCTGGAACATTACGATGGGCCGCTCGATCTGCTGCTGGATCTGATCCGCAAGCAGGAAATCGACATCTACAACATCCCGATCGCGCAGATCACCGCGCAGTATCTCGAATACATCGAGCGAGCGGCGGAGATGGACGTGGAGCTGAGCGCGGAGTTCATCTACATGGCCGCGACGCTGATCCACATTAAGTCGAAGATGCTGCTGCCGCGCGATCCGGCCCTTGCGGAATTGATTCCCGAAGACGATCCGCGCAAGGAACTGGTCGACCGGCTGCTGGAGCACGAACGCTTCAAGAGCGCGGCGGAAATGCTGCACCAGAAGCGCGTCATCGAAGAAGCCGTGTGGTCGAATCCGCAGATCGCGGAATTTCGTGCCGAGGATGGTGATCCCGGCCTCGCCGTGACGCTGTTCGACCTGGTAAAAACTTTTCAGGGCGTGCTGGAGCGGATCAAGACCAGGCCGACCTACGAGATCGACAAGGAAGACGTGTCGGTGCCGGATATGATCCGGTATCTGCACAATGTGTTTGAGGACGCGCGCGGCAAGGAGAGTGTTTCGGCGCGCGAGTTGTTCGAGCGGCAGCACAGCCGCCGCGCCATGATCTGCCTGTTCCTGGCGATGCTCGAACTGGTGAAGGTGCAGGCCATCGGCCTGGTGCAGCAGGAAGGCTTCGGCGAGATCGGCCTGAAGCGCCTCAAGGGATTTGAAACGGCCTTCGCCTCGGGTGAGG
>JBEKOZ010000015.1:0-18916 GCA_049521275.1 Bryobacteraceae bacterium
GCCAGTTCGGCAATGAGGGCCGCAACGTGGTGCGCGGACCTGGGATCGAGGACGTCGATGTTTCGTTGTTCAAATATTTCAACATCGACGAGACGCGGCGCGTGCAGTTCCGCGCGGAGTGTTTCAACGTGCTGAATCATCCGAATTTCGGCCTGCCTGAGAACGATGTGGAGTCTCCCGCGTTCGGCCAGATTCTGCAAGCGGGTCCGCCACGCCTGATGCAACTGGCGATCAAGTTTATTTTTTAAAGTCGACCGCCGCGACAGAGCGATAGGCGTGGGGCGGACGCCCTCGTCGGCGCCGGACCCCTGGTCCGGCTTGGCCTGCGCTACGCGAATCACAGGCCGACGCGGGCGTCGGCCGCGGTCCAGGGGGACCGCCCCACTCAAGGCGTTCGTCAAGGAACTTCGGAAACTACTAGGGCGTCGCCGACGGCGGCACGCGACGTTTCGTCGCGCGTTCAAACGCATAGGCGATTTCGAACAGCCGTGGCTCGCTACAGGCCGCCCCCGTAAAGCCGACCCCAAATGGCGCCGGCCGGGCGTGAAAGCCTTCTGGAAACGGCTGCTGCGCAGGCGCGTTCGGCACCGTCCCGAACGGGACCACGATGATCGGGTATCCAGCCCGCGCCGCGAGGTCCGCTCCGTTCGCCCCCGGTGTCAGGATCGCGTCCAGGCGATTGGCCTTCAGGACTGCGTCGATACCATTCGTGCGGCTGAGCAGAATATCTTTCTGAACGTCGGCTTCATTGCGGACGCGATCCGCCTCCAGATCCATCTCGTCTGAAATGTCGATTCTGGATTGTCCGAATTTAAGGGCCCCGGCTTTCACGTGATCCAGATTCCACTGCCGCAGCTCCGACAGCGTCTTCACGGGAGCGGACGGCCCCAGGCTGGCCAGCCAAAGATTGAAGTCGCGCTTCATGCCGTACTTAAAGTTCACCGAGCAGTTCTCGTCCTTGCCCTTGGCTTGATTCGCGCCCGAGCAGTAGCCCCACAGCGGGAAATTGTTCTTCGGATCTTTCTCGACGAAGCTGGGTATCTCCGCCGGATCGACCACCTCGGCCCCTTGTGCCTTGAGAATCGCGATCGCCTCCGCCATCACCGCGGCCTGCTCAGGATTGAGCCCCCGGCGAGGCCGTTCTTCGCCAGGAAGCGTGATGCTCTCGTAATAGAACGCCCGTGGAATCCCGATACGCGCGCCCTTGAGCGCCCCCGCCTTGAGGAATTTGGTGTAATCGCGGCCGGGCGGCGGCGTGCACGCCCGCGTTGCCGGATCGTTCGGATCGGGCGCGGCGCCTTCGAGAACGCCCAGCAGGATCGCCGCATCGGCCACCGTTCTGGTCATGGGACCCGCCGTGTCATGATCGGCCGTGATCGGAATCACGCCGTAGCGGCTGATGCGGCCGATGGTCGGGCGAAGGCCGACCAGCATGGCCTGGTTCGCAGGGTTAATGATAGAGCCGCCCGTATCGGAGCCGACATTTCCGGCCCAGAGGCTGGCCGCGGTTCCAGCTCCGGAACTGGACCCGCCTGGTGAGAGAACGGCGCGGCCATCGCCACTGTCGCGAGGATCAGCGCGCGGATCGTAAGGGTTAAACCCGAATCCTGCGACAGCATTGTAAGCGGGCATCGGCGTAGGCGCGCCGGCGACCCAGTTCGCCAGTTCGATCAGCGTGGTCTTCGCAATGATGATCGCTCCGGCGGCACGCAGATTTTTCGTGAGCGTGGCTTCATAGGGCGGAACGTAGCCGGTGAACGCCAGCGCGCCCCCGGTGGTGGGCATATCCGTGGTCTGGATGTTGTCCTTCAGGGCAATCGGAATGCCGTGCAGCGGTCCGCGCAGCTTGCCCTGCGCGCGTTCACGATCGAGCTGCTCGGCTTCCTTGAGCGCATTCGGATTGATGCTGATCGCCGCGTGCAGCCGGTGATCGTAAATCGCGATGCGGATCAAATACTGATTCACCAGTTCGCGCGACGTGACCCGTTTCTGCTCCATGGCGGCGCGCATTTCGGAAATACTGGCTTCGACAACGTTGAACGGCTGCTGTCCGTAGAGGACACCGCCAAAAAATATCAGGGCGATGGTTTTCATTGAGTCTCATTCTATCGACATTATGTATAACGACTTACTCGACGATTGCCACAGTCGGTCCGCATGCTGACGCATGGCGGTTCGGGGGCGCTGCGCAGTAACGGCAGCCTGGCACACTCATCGCTGAACCGCCATGCGTAAGCATGCGGACTGGCCGGGGTACCCTAGAGACGAGCGCCCCACGCAATCCTCATGTCTCTTCCTCCCGCGGTTCTCAACCGCCTTGAACTGCTCGCCGCCCACTCGCCCGACCCCGAGGGCGCCCGCGCCGCTTTAGCCAGCTTCGAACAGCGTCAGCCGGCCGCGTTTCAGCGCATCGCGCACTCAACCGCGGCCCTGCAATACCTGATCGCCGTTTTTTCGCAGAGCAATTTCCTCACCCAGGAAATTCTGGAATCGCCTGACTGTCTCGAGCGCCTGCTGAACGATGGAGACCTGCATCGCGTGCGGTCGACCGATGAGTTTCGCGCCCGCCTGGAACCCGAAATCGATCCCGTCTCCGGGGCTAATCCCCTGCCCTTCGCGCGATTCCGGCGCCAGCAGATTCTGCGCATTCTGATTCGCGACGTGCTGGGGTTCGGCGCGCTCTCGGATGTTACCGCCGAGCTCTCGGCGCTCGCCGACGCCATCGTCGAGACCGCCTACGAGCGCATCCATCGCGATCTCGTCTCGCGCTACGGCCATCCCCGCGCGGAATCGGGCGGCCCCGCGCACTTCGCCGTCATCGCCCTCGGGAAACTCGGCGGCGAGGAGTTGAACTACAGTTCCGATATCGACCTGATGTTCCTCTACTCCGCCAACGGCGTCACGGACGGCGCCGCGAGCCTCACGAACAAGGAATTTTTCAAGCGCGCCGCCAACGAGCTGACGGCGCTGCTTTCCGCCTACACACCGGAAGGCATGTGCTACCGCGTCGACCTGCGTTTGCGCCCCGAAGGAAGCCTGGGCGAGGTCTGCATTTCGCTCGAAGGCGCGCGCCAGTACTACGAATCGCGCGCCCGCGATTGGGAGTTGCAGATGATGATCAAGGCGCGCATCGCGGCCGGCGATCGCTCGACCGGCGAAGCTCTGCTCGATTTTGTCGAGCCCAAAATCTATTCGACTACGCTCGACTTCTCCACCATCGAAGCCTTGAGCGTCACCCGCGAGCGCATCAACGAAAAACTGGCGCGCAAAAAGAGATCACGCGGAACGCGGGAGCTCGACATAAAATTGGACCGCGGCGGCATTCGCGACATCGAGTTCCTGGTCCAGTGCCTGCAACGTCTCTTTGGTGGCGCGGACCCGTGGGTCCGCCACGGCGGAACGCTGCTCGCCATCGCGCGCCTCCAGGACAAAGGTTTTTTGTCCGAAGCCGAGTATGGCGGCCTCGCCGCCGCGTATCAGTTCCTCCGTCATCTGGAACATCGCCTGCAATTCGCCGACGACCGCCAGACGCACGCGCTGCCGACCAACCCCGCGGCGCTCGAACGCATCGCCCGCCGCATGCCCGCCGGTGGAGGCTCAGGTGACTGGCTGCTGACCGAGATTAGAATGCACTTTGAGCAAGTGGTCGAAATCTATGAACGCGTCGTTCATGCCCGCGCCAGTTCTGTTCCCGAAACCTCGGGTCCGCAGTCGAGCAACGTGGTGCGCGCACTGGAGCAGACCGCGCCCGCGCTTTCCCGCTCCCTAACCGAAGCCGGCATGCAGCATGGCTTCCGCGCCTTCGAACATTTTCTGGAGAAACTGTCGACCGATGAAGCCAGGCTGGAACGCTTGAATGAGGATACCCCGCTCACCGCAAGAACCCTTGATTTGTTCGAGCAGAGCCCCTATTTCGCCGAAGAACTGATCCGCACACCGGAGTTGCTCGACGTCATCGGCGGCTCCGCCGACGAGGAAGCTCCCGCCGACGCCCGTGAGCTTCGCCGCTGGTACCGGCGCGAAATGCTGCGCATCCAGACCGCCAGCATCTGCGAATCGCAGCCGATTTTTGAAACCCTGGAACGCACCACCGCGCTCGCCGACACCGTCATTGCCCGTGCTTACGACATCGCCGTGGTGGACGTATGGGGCGCGTCTCCTCCCGCGCGCAAACTATGGGTGATCGCGCTAGGCCGCCTGGGCATGCGCGAGTTCGATCTCGCTTCCGATGCCGATCTCGTCTTCGTCCTCGCCGATTCCGAAGCCCGCCGGATGGAGCAGTGGACCCGCGTGGCCGGACGCATGATCGATCTGGTCACCGCCTACACGGGCGACGGCGTCCTCTTCGCCGTTGACACCCGCCTGCGTCCCAACGGCGGCGACGGCCCTCTCGTGCAGACCGAAAGCGCTGTGAAGGATTATTTCACCCGCACCGCCGAGGCCTGGGAAGGCATCACCTACATGAAATCGCGCGCCGTGGCGGGCGAACCGCTGAGCGCCGATCTGTTTCTCCATCACCTGCAGGCCATCGATTGGGTCCGCTACGGCCAAAGCGGACGCTCCCGCACGGACCTCAAGCAGATGCGCCAGCGCCTCGAAAAAGAGCAGGACGCAACGCATCCTTTGAAGGCCGGGCGTGGCGGCTACTACGACATCGATTTTCTGCTGATGTATCTGCGCCTTAAAACCGCGGGCGTTTTTTTTCGTTCATTGAATACGCCCGAACGCATTGAGGTGCTCGAAAACATGCACTATCTGGACCCAGACGAGGCTGGATTCCTGCGCGACGCCGCGACTTTTTATCGCGCCCTGGACCACGGCCTGCGCGTTCGTTCGGGTCACGCCGAAGGAAAATTACCCACCGGCGCGCAACGCTCCGCGCTCGCAGTTCTCATGAAGCGCTGGACCTCGGCCCCGCTCGATGCCCTCGACTCCGTTCGCGAACGCACACGCGTCCTGTTCGATCGCCTCTTCGGCTAGCGTTTATCTGTCTCACCTTCTGGCCTTTGTGGGGCCGGAGGGTGGCGCGAGCTTTAGCTTGCAGCGTCGGCTTCAGCCGGCGTCTGCTTCTAGCCCACTTCCCCCAGCAATTCCTTCAATCGCGCATGCCCCGACCGGCTCACCGGCAGCTGCGTCCCGTCCGTCAATACCGCCACGCGGCTATCTTTTGTATACGGCTCGATCCGCGCGATCCGCTCCAGGTTCACGATATACGACCGGTGAATCCGCACGAATTTCTTCGGGTCCAGTTGTGTCTCCACACTCGAAATGGTCTGCTGCTTCAGATAATTTTTCTTCTCGCTCCGCAGCGCCACGTAATCGTCCTGAGCCTCGACGTAATCCAGCTTCTCGATCGGAATAATGTGTACCTTCGCGCCGTCCTTCACCACGATGCGCTCCAGTTTCTGCTCGGGAGATCGCGCCGCCGCCGACAACTCCGTCGCCGATACCCGCGGCTTCAACGGCGTCGGTTCGCCCAATCGCTGCCGCGCGCGCTCTAAAGCTTTCCGGAAGCGATCAGCGCTGAACGGCTTCAACAGGTAATCCACCGCGTGCGCGTCGAACGCCCGCATCGCGTATTGATCGTACGCCGTCACGTAAATCACCGCGACCGACGAATCGATCAGCTCCAGCACCTCGAATCCGTCCAGCTTCGGCATCTGCACGTCGAGGAACACCAGGTCCGGTTTGCGCTCCGCGATCGCCTTCACCGCTTCGAATCCGTTGGCGCATTCGGCGATCACCTCGACCCCGCCCACCTGGTTTGCATACTCCCGCAACAATTGCCGCGCCAGTTCCTCATCGTCCACGATTACCGCGCGAATCGTTCCCGGCCGCGTCTTTTCTCCGGACTGTGCCCGCTCCAGGCCGCCCAGGTCGACCAGCAGCTCCTTCGCCGATTGATACCTCCGGTCGCGATCTTTTTCCAGGCACTTGCGCACCACGCGCTCGAATTCTTCCGGCAGCTCGTAATTCAGCCGCCCCAGCGCATCCGGCTGCGATTGCAGAATCCTCGCTAGCGTTTCCTGCGCCGACGTGCCCGCGAACGGCAGCTTGCCGCTGGCCATCTGGTACAGCACCACGCCCAGGCTGAACAGGTCCGTGCGATGATCCACGTCGCGGCCCAGCGCCTGTTCCGGGCTCATGTAGGAAACCGTTCCCAACACCACGCCGCCGCTGGTCAGAAACTGCGTGGCAAGCTGGCTCGATGCCGGAATCTCCGTTCCCGCCAGCGGCAGAATTTTCGCCAGCCCGAAATCCAGCACCTTTACATGGTTCCGCGCGCCGATCATCAGATTCGCGGGCTTGATATCGCGATGCACGATCCCACGCTTGTGCGCCGCATCGAGCGCATCCGCCACTTGCGCTCCAATCGACACGATCTCCGCCAACGGCAGCGGATCGCCCGCCAGCCTCTTCTCCAGCGTCTCGCCCTCGATGTACTCCATCGCCAGAAAGTGCCGTCCGTTGGCTTCGCCGATCTCATAAATGTGCGCGGCGTTCGGATGACTCAGCGCCGATGCCGCGCGCGCTTCCAGCACAAATCGCGCCAGCTTCTCAGTGTCCTCCGCCACCTCTGGCAACAGCACTTTCAGCGCGACTTTGCGATACAGGCGCGTATCCTCGGCCAGAAACACTTCTCCCATCCCGCCCTTGCCCAGCAGAGAAATGATCCGGTAATGCGCCAGCGTCTCCATCATTGTTCCGCCCGATTATACGGGACCACCATCTCCGCGCGAAACTGATTGTTCTCCACGTGCGCCGTCAGCCGCGCCGCATCGCCGAACCGCGTCGCCAGCCGGCTGCGGACGTTGCGCAGGCCCAGCCCGTTCCTCCGCGGCGACGGCGAATCGGGATCGAAATCATTCTCCACGCTCACTTCCATCAACCCGTCGACCACATGCCCCTCCACCCGGATCAGCCCGCCCTCCACCATGGTAGCGATCCCATGCTTCACCGCGTTCTCGACCAGCGGCTGCAGCACCAGCGGCGGCACCAGGCACTCCGAGCAGTCGTCGTCGACGTCGATCTCCACGCGCAAGCGGGACCCGAAGCGCACCTGTTCCACGTCCAGATAAGTGCGCGACAGCGCCAGCTCCTCGCGCCAGGATATCGTCTCGCGCTCGCCCAGCCCCAGCGTGTTGCGCAGAAAATCGGACAGCCGGATGCACATCTCGCGCGCCTTGGCCGGATCCACTGTCGTCAGCGCCGTAATCGAATTCAGGCTGTTAAACAAAAAATGCGGATTGATCTGCGCCTTCAGAGCCCGCAGCTCCGCATCGCGAGCCAGCAATTCCGCATCCCGCGAAGCCTGCTGCGCCAGCAGCATGTAATGAATCGCGACGGACACCGTGTACAGCAGCAATCCCACCGCCACCAGGTGCGGCATTTCAGACTGAAACCGCGCGTTGGCATGCATTCCCCGGCGCGCAATGAAACCCGCCAGCTCCACCCAGATTCCGCACGCCAGCAGCGCCGCGCCCAGATGCTGCACGATCAGGTTTAAGGGATTCGTCGTGCGCAATGGCAAGTGCCGGCACATGTACCACGGCGTCAGACAGAAGAACGCGTAAAGTAAACATAGCGGCGCCGCGAGCTCAGTCGATTCGCCCAGGGTGAGGGTTCCAGGCTCATGCAGAAGACCGGTCAGCAGTCCGCCGATCACCACCCAAACGAGTATGTATCCCGCGAGTCTGGCTTTCTTGCAAAAAATCGGATGCATCTTGTGCTCTGGGAACTATCGTTCCCTTAGTTCTGAATGGTCACGCCGCCGAACACGGCAAACCCATTCACGATCAAGTGCGGCTGTTTCGCGTCCAGGGGCGCCCGAAAAATCTTGTCTTCGTAGCCGCCGAAAATGCCCGCGCCGCGCACCGTTACATTCCAGTTCTCCGGCACGCGCACCTCGATACCGCCAAAGACTGCATTCACTTCGATCACAATCTCCTGGAGCGTTGACGCCGCTTTGCGCATGTCCAGCTCGATGCCGCCAAACATCGCGAACGCCTCGCCGCCCTGAAAATCCTGGGAATCGATGCGCCGCCGGCTCCCGCTGAAAATAACCCATTCATTCAGGTGATTGGGCGAAACCGGCCAGTGCGAAGCTCCCACATCCGACATAATCTTACTCTTGATCCTGTCCGCCAGCCCTTCGCCGTAAGCCACACCAGCTTTCGACTCGGGCCCTGGGCCGGACCCTCCGCCAGCATGGCGATCGACGTTCCGAGCCAGCATCCCCAGCCCGGCGATAATCAGAACCCCAGGCCATAAGAACCGCCAGACGTCGCCGTGAATGAGGCCGAAATTGCTCAGCAGAAACAGGGCACCGACAGCCATGATCGCTCCACCCCATACCCGGCCTCCCATGCCTATCGATCGCGATGCCTGCGCGACTCCAACCACGATCAGAATCACCGGCCAGTACCGCTCCAGGTCGTCAAACCCGGGGATGCCGAGATTCTGCAACAGCAGCAGCACGCCGATTCCCGCCAGGATGACGCCGCCGACCAGGCCTCCATGCCCATGCCAGTGCCGGTGGCGATCCCGGTTCCAGCGTGATCGAATGTAGGGGTCCATTTGTCGAGATTCCTTCCCAATGCGATCGTAACAGCTTGAGGCCGCAAGGGAACCCCACATTCGGCGAACAACACCGCCAAGCCGGTGAGTGGCGTTCTCCAGCGTGGCGCACGCACTCTGCGTGCAGCGTCGACGCTCCCGTCGACGCCTCTTAACGCTAACGATTTACCCCGCTCGTGAACGCCACCGGACTTCTCATGTAGCCCGGCACCGGCACCGCGTAATTCCGCAAAATAGTCGGCGCGATTTCTTCCGTCGACACCTGCGTGAACCCCGGTTTCAGCTCCCGGTCCAGCGGATCGTAAATCAGCAGCGTTCCTTGCGGAATGTGATACGCGTTCGAGCCGGCCTGGTCCTCGATCTCCACCGGCGCGAGGCCCAATTCCTTGAACGGAACGTCGCGCCCGTCAAACTGCGCCACCTGCGGCTTGGTCATGTAACCCTGGTGGCCCAGGTCGATACTGAAAAAGCCGTTCTCCGCTTCGCGAAATACCACCCGCACTCCTTCTAAGGAGAGCTTGCTCATCGCCTCCCGAAAAACCGGGATCTTGGAGGCTGCCACCGTAACGTTCGTCTGCGGCTGCATGGAAGGACGGCTGGACCATTCCGCCGGCTCGACCCCCATCGCCCGCATGAACCGCTCCCGGTCCACAATGTACAACTGCGAATCGTAAGGCTTCGCTTCCGTGGCCGCCTGCCCCATACTCGTCGCCACCCACAGCTGGTACTCCGGATTCGCCTCAACAAATGCCGCAAGCCTTCCGAAAAACTTGTCGAACTTCCCCATCGTGAAGTCGATCTCGTCGCGGTAGGAGCTGACCCACTCCGGCGTAAATTCGAAGGAATCGTAGTCGCCGGGAAACAACGCCGCCCAATAGCGGTGCAGAGACGAGGCCACGTGATTCGTGAAAAACGTCGCGAAACTCGGCCGCTCCTTGTCCAGGTAGTGGTAGAACACGTCAAAACCCAGAATCGCTTGAAACGACCGGCGCCGCACCCGCTTCATCGGCTCTTTCCGCTCCGACAACAACTGCCGCCCGACATCCGCCATCGTGTCCAGCTTGAACCCTAACCCCGGAGCCTTGCGCAGCAATTGCAGCCCCGCCGCCCAGGGAACGCCCTTTTCCACATTGCGCGCCGATCCGCGGCTCACGCGCAGATTGAACTCCTGGAAGGCCGAAATGCTGTCCGGAAAGCACTCCGACCCGGCCGCGAAAGTATCGGGCATGAAAAAGTCATAGTTATTCAAATCCGCCGGCATCGGGTACGTATGCAGGGAACCACACACGCCAGTTCTGATTCCCCGTTGCGCGAGAATTTTCCAGAGCGGAGGGAACTCGCGATCCTGCCTGCTCAAATCCTGTCCAAAATCCTTGATTTCGTGCGTGGTGTTCGAAATCCCCCGATGCAGCGTCGGCCACGTGATCCAAGGCTCCAGCCAGCCCTTGTCTTCGGTGTAAGTTTCAAACTTCAAACACCGCGGCATCCGCTGCGCCAGAGCGGAGTCGGGACGGGTCCGGCAAAAATGCTCAAAAATCCGCACCGGGACCTCATTGAGCTCAAATAAAATGATCTTCCGATCCATCGCACGACTTCCCGGTCGGAAAAAACACGCCATTCCGCCCTATACGCAAGTATACCCACAATAGCGGCCACTTTTCGACGGGGCAGTGTCCCAGATTTAGCGCACTACCTTCCAGCCTGCTCCCACCGCCAGAGCCCCTTCTTCGCGATATCGCGCCGATAGTGCATCCCGTCGAAGTGGATTCTCTCCACACCCGCATAAGCGTTCGCCACAGCCGACGCCAGGTCCGCCCCGGAGGCAGTCACGCCGAGCACCCGGCCGCCCGCCGTCTCCAGCCCCCGCGGGCCGACTCTGGTTCCCGCCTGGAAAACCTGCGCTCCACTAGTCTCGATTCCCGTGATCGCATCGCCCGTGCGCACCTGCCCGGGATAGCCTGCGGCAGCCATCACCACGCACACAGAAGGCTCGCTCTTCCATCGCAGGCGATCCGCTTTCAGATTTCCTTGCGCCGCCGCCATCAGCGCTCCCGCGAAATCGTCATCCAGCCGGTGCATCAGCACCTGCGCCTCCGGGTCACCCAGCCGGACGTTAAACTCCAGCACCTTCGGACCTGTCGCCGTCATCATTAGCCCGGCGTAAAGAAACCCGGTAAATCCCGTCGCGCGCACCGCCGGCTCAATCACCGTATCTAGGATTTGTCCGGTCTGACTAGCCGAGAGGATACGTCCGTCGCAGTAGGCTCCCATGCCCCCTGTGTTGGGGCCCGTGTCGCCATCCCCGACAGCCTTGTGATCCTGCGTCGCTTCGAGCGGAACCACATTGCGTCCGTCGCTCAGCACGATGAAGCTGACCTCCTCGCCCTCGAGGAACTCCTCGATCACGAGGCGCGGCCCCAGAGAGGTAACCGCCGCCTCAGCTTCCTTGCGGTCCTTGGCAATGACCACCCCCTTGCCGGCCGCGAGTCCGTCCGCCTTTACCACCACTGGATATTCGAATTGTTCGAGAGCAGCCAGGCCATCGGCGGTTGTTTCGACTCTGACAAATGCAGCAGTGGGAATCCCGACCCTGCGCATGAACTCCTTCGAGTAGATCTTGCTCGCCTCCAGTTGCGCGGCCTCTTGCGTCGGACCGACGATCGGATACCCACGTGCCCGAAACGGATCCACCACCCCAGCGACCAGCGGTGCCTCCGGCCCAACCACGGTCAGATCCGCTTTGACGCCCAGATAAGCCGTAGTGGCAAGATTGGTGGCGACTAGCGCCGTCCCCGGATTCCCCGGCGCACAAAATACCTGATGACCTTCAAGAGCCAGGCGCCACGCGATCGCATGCTCGCGCCCGCCGCTTCCAATGACAAGAATTTTCACGTGTGAATAACGTCATTTTAACCCTCTTTAAGCGCTAGAATAGTGTTGAAAACAGCAAATTATGGCTAATTATGATGTCATCGTCGTGGGCGCCGGCCACGCAGGCTGTGAGGCCGCGCGCGCCTGCGCCCGTTTGGGCCTGAAAACGACGATGGTCACGATGAATCTCGACCTCATCGCGCAAATGTCCTGTAATCCGGCAGTCGGCGGTATAGCCAAGGGCCATTTGGTGCGCGAAATTGACGCCCTGGGCGGAATCATGGGCGAACTTACCGATGCTGTCGGGATCCAGTTCAGATTATTGAACACCAGCCGGGGCCCGGCAGTCTGGTCGCCGCGAGCACAATGTGATAAGAAACAATACCGCTTACGCATGCGGGAGATCCTCGAAAACGAGGCCAATCTCCGCATCCTGCAAGCCGAAGTCGCGCAGCTGGAACTATCCGGCCGGCGTGTGACGGGCGTCCATCTCCGCGACGGCCGCTTGCTCAAAAGTGAAGCAGTTGTGGTCACTACTGGCACGTTTCTAAACGGGTTAGCCCACATCGGCGAAGCTAAAGTAAGCTGTGGCCGCAGCGGCGAAGCCCCGTCGAACCTTCTCGGCGATCAACTTCGGGAACTGGGCCTGGATTGGAAGCGGTTGAAAACAGGCACCCCTCCGCGGCTGGATGGCCGCACCATCGATTGGTCGCGATTCGAGCCTCAATATGGGGACCCAGAACCGACGCCATTCTCTTTCCTCACGGGGAAGATAACCAGAGAGCAAGTGCCATGTTATGTTGCATATACATCGAATAAAACCCATGAAATTCTGCGACAAAACATCTCGCGCTCCCCGATGTACAGCGGTCAGATCGAAGGGATCGGTCCTCGATATTGCCCGTCGATTGAGGATAAAGTAGTCAAATTTCCCGACAAGTCCCGGCACCAACTCTTTCTGGAGCCGGAAGGCTTGGATACGTATGAAGTGTACCTGAACGGGATGTCCACAAGCATGCCTATCGATGTGCAAACAAAGATGGTTGCGTCCGTCGGGGGCCTCGAATCGGCGGAGATGTTGCGTCCCGGGTATGCGATTGAGTACGACGCCATCGATCCTCGCGAACTCACTAATTCGCTGGAGGTTAAGTCGATTGAGGGCTTGTTCCTGGCAGGTCAGATTAACGGCACATCGGGATACGAAGAAGCGGCGTGCCAGGGCTTGGTCGCCGGACTGAATGCAGCCCACCGCATCGGAGGCTCAGAACCCGTAATCCTTAGTCGCACTGACGGTTATATCGGGATTCTGATTGAGGATTTGATTAATAAGGGTGCGGATGAGCCGTACCGAATGTTCACATCGAGAGCCGAGTTTCGCCTGCACCTGCGAATCGACAACGCCGACGAGCGTTTGACTCCGATGGGACGAACAATCGGGTTGGTGACCGATGAGCGGTGGAAGGCTTATCTTTCTAAGCAGCATCAAAAAGAGCTGATTCTAACATGGTTGGATTCTGGACGGGCCGATGTAGAGGGCCGGCCCTCCCTGGCAGTATGGCTGCGGCGCCCAGAGGCTCGGATCGAGACGTTAAAGCCGGCACTTCGAGAACTGCTTGGTGAAGAACCCCTGTTGGGTGTGCTTTCAACCTTGGAGACAGAACTAAAATACTCTGGATATATCGCTCAGCAGAACCGGCAGGTCGCACGTCTTCGAGATTCCGGACAACGACGGATCCCCGGGGACTTCTGCTACACAGACATTCCCGGGCTTTCCCGTGAGGTCTCCGAGAAACTTGCACGCGTGAAGCCGGACACCTTGGGGCAGGCAGGGCGAATTCCAGGAGTGACTCCTGCGGCAGTCGCGGTGTTGGATGTGTACCTGACGGTCTCTCGCCTCAATTGAGATGTTCAAAGAGCTTTTGGCCGCTGAGTTTAAACCCTACGCCGTCCTCTCTGAGTCGCAACTGCACCAACTTGAGGAACATTTCAGCTCCCTGAACCGCTGGAATGCGCGGCTCAATCTGACCAGGATTCGGGATCTGGAAGACTCTGTCAGGTTCCACTATTGCGAGTCGCTCTTTCTAGCTCGCTCCCTCCCGGCGGGCCCACTCAGCATCGTCGACGTTGGATCGGGCGGCGGATTTCCGGGAGTTCCTGTGGCGATTCTTCGCCCTGAATGTGAGGTCACGCTGGTGGAGTCCCATCAACGCAAATCGGTCTTTCTGCGCGAGTCGTCCCGACAGCTCAAGAATGTTCGCGTCCTTTCCAAGAGAGCCGAGGACATCGGCGATACCTTCGATTGGCTGATTTCTCGTGCCGTCTCGGCCTCGGATATTCTGAGGCTCAGTCTCTCCCATAATGTCGCTCTCTTGATTGGAGAGCAGGATACTGCCTCCCTAGATGGAGTCGCGCAGGCTGTCCCCTGGGGTGATCGGCGCGTTCTGTTCCACGTGAAACCTCGGAGCTGAGGTGCCACGTGGAACATCGCACAGAGCGGCCCAATTCGGTGCTAAGATCGGAGCGTTGTGGGTAAAATAGTAGCGATTACAAACCAAAAGGGCGGGGTTGGCAAGACCACCACGTCGATAAACCTGGGCGCCTCGTTGGCAGCAAATGACTTAAGGGTTCTGTTGGTGGACTTCGATCCCCAGGGTAACTCGACCAGCGGCCTCGGAATCGACAAAAACCCTGAGATTCTTACTGTCTATAATGCACTCCTGGGTGGGATGCCCATCGAAAGAACGATTTTAAAGACCGAGTGCGAAGGGCTGGATATCGTTCCCGCTGATAAAAATCTCGTCGCCGCGAACCTTGAACTGGTCGATCTGTCTGATCGGGAGCACCGGCTGAAAGAGGTTCTCGACGAGATCCGGCCTAGCTATGATTACATTCTGATCGACTGCCCCCCAGCTCTCGATCTCCTCACGCTGAACGCCCTCGTCGCGGCCCAATCCGTGCTGATCCCCATCCAGTGCGAGTTCTTTGCCCTTGAAGGGATCTCCCAACTCATGGATACCATCGATAAGGTGCGCGACTCGTTCTCTCATCAGCTCAAGATTGAGGGAATCCTTCTCACCATGTACGACGAAAGGACCAATCTGACGCGCCAGGTCGCAGATGACCTCAGGGACTTCTTCAAGAACGAAGTTCTTCATACCGTAATTCCCCGCAGTATTCGCTTGGCCGAGGCCCCCAGCTTCGGAAAGCCGATCCTCATGTACGACCCCAGATCGCGGGGTGCCGAAAGCTACATAAAACTGGCGAAGGAGATTCTCGAGAATGAGCAGCGCAACCGACAAACAACGCAAAGTGCTGGGTAAGGGCCTTTCCGCCCTCTTGCCCGCTCGCTCGGCCTCGTCCCCAGCTGCCGCAGCTGCTCCCGCGCCGTTAACGCCGGAACGGAAGCCATCCCCGTCGCCTGGACATCTTCCCCTATCCAGCATCCGCGCCAACCCAATGCAGCCCCGCACGGTCTTTCAAGCCGACAGGCTCGAGGAACTGGCAGCCTCTATTCGCGCGAATGGGATCATCCAGCCGATCATTGTCCGCCAACATGAGAACGGCTACCAGATCGTCGCCGGTGAACGGCGATGGCGCGCGGCGAAATTGGCCGGAGTGATCGAAGTTCCGGTAGTCATTCAGGATGTAGATGACCCCAGGATGCTCGAACTCGCCCTGATCGAGAATATCCAGCGCGAGGACCTTAATCCGATCGAAACCGCCCACGCCTACGACCGTTTGAGTCGGGAGCTCGGTCTATCGCACGAGGAAATCGGACGCCGTACCGGAAAAGACCGTACCTCTATCACCAACATCGTACGCCTCCTGAAGCTCCCCAAGGAAGTCCAGTTGCTCGTAGCGGAGCACCGTCTCACCATGGGTCACGCCCGCGCCATCCTGGGGCTCCCGGACGCCACCACCCAAATCCAAATCGCTGAGAAAGCAGCCGCCCAGAACCTATCGGTCCGGCAAGTCGAAGCATTGGTTCAAGAGTTGACGGCGGACCGGCCGCGGGAGGGATCCGGACATCGCAAAGAGCAAGCCGTTGACCCAAACGTCAAGGCTGCCATCGAGGCATTGGAGCGCGCCCTCGGCACCCGAGTCCGTATCGTCGAGCTTAGCGAGCAGCGCGGCAGAATTGAGATCGAGTATTACTCGCAGGCAGAGCTCGACCGCCTTTTTCAGCACATTACGGGCTCAAATTAAAGGTGGTGCCGGCGGCGGGATTCGAACCTGCTACCTACGGATTATGAGACCGTCGCTCTAACCAACTGAGCTACGCCGGCGCATCTACCAGCGTATGAAGCGCACGCGCCGGCTGTCAAGTCTCTCAATATACAACTCCCCGCCAGTGGTCTACAATTCTCTATAGTGCCCGGTATCGCCGTCGAATTTTCGCGTGTTTCGAAGAGCTACTCCATCTATGCGGCTCCAGGAGACCGCCTCAAAGAGCTGGTCACCTTCAACCGGCGCCGCTTTCACACCGACTATTGGGCGCTGCGCGAGGTCAGCTTCGAAGTGCAGCGAGGGGAGACATTTTGTGTCATCGGCGAAAACGGCTCCGGCAAAAGTACGCTGCTGCAAATCTGTGCCGGTGTTTTGAAGCCTTCCTCCGGCAGCGTCGGGGTGCATGGTCGCGTCGCGGCACTGCTCGAATTGGGGTCTGGTTTCAATCCTGAGTTTTCAGGCCGCGATAATGTTTACTTGAACGGAGCAATCCTCGGTCTTTCCAGCAAGGAAATGGACCGCCGCTTCCCTGAAATCGTTGCCTTCGCCGAGATTGGCGATTTCATGAATCAACCGGTCAAGACCTACTCGAGCGGCATGGTCGTCCGGCTGGCCTTTTCCGTCGCCATCCACGTTGATCCGGAGGTCCTGCTGGTGGACGAAGCCCTCGCGGTAGGCGATATTTACTTCCGCCAGCGCTGCATGCGCAAGGTTCATGAACTCCGCGCGCGAGGAATTACTATTCTATTCGTTTCTCACGCCATGGGCGACGTCAAGGCTCTTGGCGATCGCGCGATCTGGCTCGACCACGGCCATGTAAAAGGCATCGGTAAGACGGATCTCATTGTTTCTCAGTACCTTGCGGCGATGGCTGAGAAGGATGCCAAATATCTCGAGCATGATACGCAGGTTCATCCCGAACAGTCCGGTTACGCCCCGGAGGAGATTGAAGAACGCATCCCCAACATCGACCATCGCTTCGGCGACGGCCGGGCTGAGATCCTCGGGATTGCAATCCACGATGCGGCAGGCCAGAAAGTGCAGTCGCTTCAGCCAAATACTACAATTATAGTTAGAATCAGTTTTCGAGCCAAAGCCAATCTCGATCATCCCATCGCCGGCTTCATGTTCCGCAATCATCTTGGCGTCGATTTCGCCGGAACGAACACCGCGCGTGAGGGCCATCAACTGCAACCCATGGCAGCCGGCGATGTATGCACCGTGGATTTCCACCTCGATTTGCCGCAGCTTTACCCTTCCGCATTTTCTTTTTCTCCCGCCATCGCGAACGGGTCGCTCAAACACTACGCCATCTGTGACTGGATCGACAACGCCGTCGCGCTTCATATGGGTCCGTCTGAAGGACCGATTTATGGCCAATTCCATTTCCCCTGCCGCGTGGAAGTGAACGCCAAAATGTCCGGCACCGGGGTTCCCGCGCTGTGAGCGAGTTCACCGGCGAACGCGTCATCCCCGGCCAGGTCAACGACGATCTCTGGGCGGAGCACATCGCTCGCTATGCGTACGCCTCCCGTTTTGCCGCGCAGGCACGCGTGCTCGACATCGGATGCGGCACGGGTTATGGCACCGCGGAGTTGGCGCAGCATGCGCTTTCCGCTACCGGCATCGACGTCTCGGATGAGGCCATCGCGTACGCGAGCGCGCATTACCCGCTTCCGAACACGACATTTCTCACCGCATCCGCGACTGCGCTGCCCTTCGCGCCTCAATCGTTCGACTTGATCACGGCCTTCGAAGTCATCGAACATCTGGAAGACTGGCACGGCCTTCTGATTGAGACTCGCCGCCTGCTGCACCCCGCCGGGACGTTCCTGGTTTCGACGCCGAACAAGCTTTATTACGCCGAATCGCGGGCGTCCGAAGGCGTGAATCCCTTTCACGCCCACGAGTTTGAGTTCGCCGAATTCCGCGACGCCCTCGCGGCCGTTTTTCCCCACGTGGCGATCCTTCTGCAAAACCGCCTGGAATCGCAGGCATTTTATCCGCACGCGACCTTCGCGCCCGTTCACGCACGCCTCGACAGCACCCGAGGCTCGCCCGCCGAAGCCCATTTCTTTCTCGCGCTTTGTTCCGTCGATTGCCCGCCGGAAATTCGATCCTTTATATATGTTCCACGCGCCGCCAACCTTCTGCGGGAGCGGGAGCAGCATATCTTCCTGTTGCAGGACGAACTCGCCAAAACCAAAACCTGGCTGGAAGGCGTCACGTCCGACCGGCAGCAGCTCATGGAGACGGGACATAAACTGGAGGCTCATCTCGAAGAACAAAACCGTTGGGCGCTGCAACTCGATCAGGACTACAAGGCCGCCCTGCAACGCATCGCCGACCTTCAGGATTTAATGCACAGAGAGCAGGCGAAAGCCATGGAGATGGCCGCCGCATATCAGCGCACGGTCGATTCGCTCGAACAGGAAAATCGCAGCCGGACCGAATGGGCGCTCGAGACCGACAAGCGCCTCCTCGCAAAATGTGATGAATTGGCGGCAACCGTGCGGCATCTTGATCAAGCCGAGGCGACGGTGGTCGAACGGACGGCCTGGGCGCAGGATCTTGAGCGCCGGTTGCAGCACGCCGAGGCGCAGCTCCGCATGTTCGCCGACTCACGCTGGGTCAAACTCGGCCGTGCGGCTGGAGTCGGGCCCAAGGTTACCCAAGGTTAAAATAATGCGCAAAGCGCTCGCCGTCGCCTGGCGCCTGATCCGCGGATTGCCACTCGCGCTCCTCTCCCCGATCCTTGTTTTCACTGCTGTGATCGTTCTCGCGCTCGCCGACTTCGCCACCATGCTCACGCCGCGGCGCGAGGCGCAGCCCGATACGCGAAAAGCGAGCATTGTCATTCCCAACTGGAATGGCCGCGATCTTCTCGCCAAATATCTGCCGTCGGTCGCCGCGTCCATCGAAAATCATCCCGAGAGCGAAATCATCGTCGTTGATAACGGGTCCACCGACGGCAGCGTGGCCTTCATCGAAGGAGCGTTTCCAGACGTCCGCGTGCTTCCGCTCAAGGAAAATCTCGGCTTCGGCGGAGGATCGAACGCCGGCTTCCGCGCCGCGCATAACGATATCGTCGTCCTGCTCAACAGCGATATGCGGGTTGAGCCGGACTTCCTCCAGCCACTGCTCGACGGTTTCACCGACGAGAAGGTTTTCTCCGTCTCCTGCCAGATTTTTTTCTCCGACCCCGCGAAGGTCCGGCAGGAAACCGGGCTCACCGAATCCT
>JBEKOZ010000016.1:0-17688 GCA_049521275.1 Bryobacteraceae bacterium
AATCGAATCCAGTTTTCCTTTGTCGATGCCGGTCGCGGAGATTTCCTCGCCTGCGAAAGATACCGAGCCTTTTTGCGCCAGGATCTCATTAACGGCGTGCAGGCTCGCGTTTTCCGCATGGGAGAACGGAGCGGCATAGCCCACGATGGAGCCGTTCTTCACGGGCACCGGACGCAGTGAATCTGTGAACTTCGCCGAGGGAGGCGTGGTCACCGCGTGAACCTCCACGCCCATCTGATAAGGCAGCGTCCAACCGGTGACGTCGTACGGACGCTGCGACAACTGCGGATATTTCTGCGCCTCGAACAGCTCCTTCACCAGGCCGGAAAAAGGCTGGTTCATCATAATGACCCACGCATCGGGATCGGCCGATTGCTTCACTTCGATCCCTTGCAGCATCAGCCGTTCGAGCAGCAGCGCCGCGGTGGGCGAATCGTGCTGTTCGCGCGGAATCACATAGGCGTACGGTGGATCTTTTTCGAACTGCTCGATCGTATCGCGCGCGGCTTTGTACTTGTTGTAAACCATCTGCTCGCGATACTCGGCCGCCATGTTGAGGACGGCCATGGACGCGCCGTACATATAGCGGCAAGCGTCGGCCAGGCGCCACCATCCGCCTTTCCAGGGACTGGAGTAAAGCATCTCCGCGCGCAGCGATTGGCGCGCCGCGGGAAATTCGTCGATAGTGTAAAAGTGCGGCGTCGCGTAACGATAAAGCGCCGTCTCGGTGAAGAACGACAGCGTGTGGCGAAAATTGCCGACGTTATCGAGATACCCGGGATACCACACGTCGAACGTCTCCTGATGCATGGACCCGGGCATGCCGTGCTCGTCGAGATAGGACGCGATAGTCATGCCGGTGAGGCTCAGCCAGCGCAGCATCAGCGGATGCATGTTGCTCGAAATCGGATCGGCGAACGGCGGCAAATAAATTCGCCCAGGGAAAGGAGCCGTCTGATGATGCGTATAAAAGACCAGCGGCTGCGTTTCGAGCGTGGCCTTGGTCACCACCTGGCTCTCGATCATGTTGAGCATGTAGCCGTCGCGATTGTTGTCGTGACCCACGTACTCCTGCCACAAATACGGCAGCGGCGCGACCTCATACGGCGTGCCGACGTTCTGGCGGTACCAGTTCGCCACCATATTCTGGCCGTCGGGGTTGATCGAAAACCACAGCTCCGTGATCACGTCTTCGCGGATGCGTTTGTATTCGGGCTCCTCGCTCGCCACCAGATCGTAGCCGAGCTGGATGGTATGCTGCGCGTTGGCGACCTCGGTCGCATGCAGCCCGCCATCGATGTGAATGATCGCCTTCTGGTCGTGCGCCAGCTTGCGCGCCTCGGTGTCGCTGACCCCGCGCGAAAGCGCAAGACGGCGCGAGACTTCTTTATAGTGCTCCAGCTGCGCCAGATTTTCGGGCGTCGAAATGAACGCCATGTACCAGTCGCGGCCCTGCGTGGTCTTGCCCACCTGCACCAGCTTGATGCGCTTGCTGGACGCCGCGAGCTTCTTGAAATACGCCAGCGCGTCGTCGTACGTGGCAAGGTAAAAGTCGTCGCCCGGCTTGTGCCCCAGCACCGATTCGGGCGTCGGGATCTGCGCCATGCCGAGCGTCACGGCCAGCGTCAATAGCGAAAGAACTCTCACGGTTTCACCACCGGTTTGGCCGCGGCAGGCAGCGCCGGCGCCATGGAATTGTTGTAATACAGCGCGTTGAACAGGAATTTATAAGTCCCGTGCGATTGCCCGCGCCACTGCGTCCGGAATCCGATCAGGATCACGTGGCCTTGCCCCAGAACCACGTCCAGCGCGGCCGCCTTCCCCTCGATCTTTTCCGCGCCGATCAGATATCCGCTGCGCAGCGGGTTGCGGTTGGCGATGTAGCTAGCCAGCACGGTGCCGCGAAACTCCGGCTTGGGTTCGAACACTTCGTTGCGTTCGAAGAGCAGGTCCGCCTGTGACGGAAGTCCGGCGGTCACCGGATGCTCCTTCACGTCGGCCCGCAGCAGCGCGCCGGAGCAGAAAAATTCGTCCGATCTCAATCCCGCTACTACATTGGTCACAGGCAGGCTGAATCGGTCGATAGCGAACTGCGACGCATTGCCGAGCGTGACCAGCGTGCCCCCTTGTTCGACGAATTCGCGGAGCGCCTCCGCGCCCTCATCACCGATGCCGCCCGCGTACCGCCCCGGCACGGTGCCCGGCTGCATCCCCTCAACAATTTGCCTGGCCGCCATTTCTGCGATCACGATCGAATCGAATTTCGCGCGCAGAGGCCCCGCCTGCACATCGTCGTTGTGCAGAATCATGAACGGAAAATGGAACTGTTCGAGAATCCATTTGGTCCATCCCTCGTCGATATTGCCGGCCCAAGGCTCGTACAAACCGACGCGCAGCTTCCTCACCGCGAACCCCGCGGGCCCTTCGCCGGCCGACCTCGCGTCCACGCCGTTGGCCTTCAAAAATTCGGTTTTACCGTTCGCGTAAATCATCCCATCCGATTTCCCAAAGCTGACCGTGCCGCCCGCGTTCAAAATATCGTTGACCGACTTCATTGCCGCGTTTGAATTGTGCGAGAACACGAACACCGGCCCCGATCCGTCGACCTTCCCTGAAATGGGCGCCACCCGCTCGATCTTCTTAAGCGCCGTGCGCGTCTCCTCCGCCACCGGCTCCACCACCATCACGACGGTGACGCCCATCTGCATCGGCAGCGTCCACCCGGTGACGTCGTACGGTGTTTCAAACGAACTCCCCGTGGGATTCGCCGGCGCAGTCGTTCCCGCCGCACCGCGCCCGCCGCCGCCTCGGCCTCCGCCCGCCGACGTTGACCCAGATGTGACCGCAGGTGTTGCCGCCGGTGCCGCCGCAGGCGTTGAAGCCGGCGTCGTCGCAGGTGCCGGCGCAGCAGCAGGAGCCGCCGCTCCCCCACGCCCTCCTCCGCGACCCCCACCCGCCGCCGCTCCCGCGGGCCGCAAATCCGGATAATGCTGCGCTTCAAACAACTCCTTCACCAGCGACGCGAACGGCTGATCCATCAGCACCACCCAGTCGCCCGCTTTATACATTTCCCCATTCGCCTTGAAATCCCGCGCCGCCTGATGCACCTCGATTCCGTTGATCAACAGCTTCTCCACCAGAATCGCCGCCGTCGGCAAATCGTGCTGCTCCTGCGGAATCACGTACGCATAAGGAGGATCGGTCTGAAACTTCCTGATCACATCGCGACCCGCTTGATAGCGGTTATACAGCAGCTCCTCGCGACTCTTCGCCGCCGTGTCCAGCACCGCCATCGACGCCCCCAGCATGTAATTCGTCGCGTCGCGCAAACGCCACCACCCGCCTCTCCACGGGCTCGGATAAAACACCTCCGCCTTCAAGTCTTGTTTCTCGCGGGGAAACTCGTCGATGGTATAAAAATGCGGCGTCGCGTAGCGATACAAAGCCGTCTCGGTCAAGAACGAAACCGTGTTGCGAAAACTGTTCACGTGGTCGACGAAGCCCGGATACCAGTCGTCAAATCGTCCGCGATGCATCGCCCCCGGCATGTCGTGCTCGTCCAGATACGCCGCCATCGCCGTCCCGAATTGATTCACCCAGCGCCACATTAACGGATGCGGATTGGCTGAAATCGGCTCGGCAAATGGCGGAATCCAGATCCGCGCCGGAAACGGAGCCGTCTGGTGATGGTTGTAAAACACCTGCGGATAAAATTCCAGCACGGCTTTTGTAATCACCTGCGACTCGACCATGTTATTCATGTACCCGTCGCGATTGTTATCGTGCCCGATGTACTCCTGCCACAACCCCGGCACCGGGCTCACCTCATAAGCCGTGCCCAGATTGCTGCGATACCAGTTCACCACCTGATTCTGCCCGTCCGGATTGATCGAAAACCACAGCACCAGAATCACGTTGTCGAGAATCTTCGCCGTCTCGGCGTCGGCGTTCGTCACCAGGTTGTACGCCAGTTGAATGGTGTGCTGCGCGCCCGCGACCTCCGTCGCGTGCAGGCCGCCGTCGATATGCACGATCGCCTTCCCCGTGCGAGCCAGCGCCCGCGCATCCGCATCGCTCAGCCCCTTCACCAGCGCCAGCCTCTTCGCCGTGTCCTTATATTTATCAAGCTCCGCTAAGTTTTTAGCAGACGAAATAATCGCGACATACCAGTCCAGCCCGCGCGTAGTTTTCCCAACGCGCACCAGCTTCAGCTTGTCGGTCGAAGCCGCCAGCTTCTGGAAATACTCGAGCGACTCGTCGTACGTAGCGAGATAAAAATCATCCCCCGGCTTGTGCCCCAGCACCGATTCCGGAGTCGGCACCTCGGCGCCAAGAGCCGTAGCGAACAAAAGCACCGGCAGCAATCGCATAAGAGGGTTAGCCTAGCACGCTTTGGGTAGGGCGGCCAATCTTGGCTGCCGCCGGATTTCAGCCGGCGCTGCTAATCCTGTCCAACCGCCCGTCGATCGAGTCGAGCGTCGCGCGTATCTTGGCAACCGCGCGACCTTCAAGGACAATGCCGAGAATCACCATCGCAATTGTCGGAAGCTGCGCGATCAGATAAGGAAGAAGTCTGTGGAACAACATGGACTCTTCCATCATAAGCCCCGCGCTGCTACCCCCATTGTTAGGATGGGAGGTGCGGGCGCGTAGCTCAGGTGGATAGAGCATCAGCCTTCTAAGCTGAGGGTCGCTGGTTCGAGTCCAGCCGCGCCTACCAAGACCGAAATAGAAAATGCTGAACGCCCAATTCACCGCCACCCTCCAAAAGAGCCCCAGCAAAGGCGGCTGGTGCTACGTGATCTGGCCCCAATCCGTCGAATTCTTCGGCACCCGAGGCCTCGTGAAAGTTCGCGGCACCGTCGACGGGCATCCTTTCCGAAGTTCGTTCATGGCCATGGGCGGAGGCGTGCACATGCTGCCCATCAAAACCGAACTGCGCAAGGCCATCGAAAAGGACACCGGCGACACCGTCACCGTTCGTTTGATGGAACGCGTGAGTTAGCCGGCAGCAGCAGATCCCGCATCTCCACCCCCGGCGCCACCGCGACTTCGAAATATCCGATCATCATCTCATCCCAGCTCTGCGCCCCGAATCGCACCGACCGCGCCGGGTCCGGATTCCGCGGATTATTCGCCGAATTGTCGAAGTGCGCCGTGCACTCGATGGTCGTCTCCTTGGGCAGCCGCAGCGGCCGGTCCAGGTAATAGGAAAGCTGCCAGTCGTAGGAGTAACGCGGCACCACCAGCAGCGTCTCCTTGCGCCCATCCGGATAAGCCACGCGAAACTCAAACGATTTCCCGCGCAGATGCATGTGCGGCAGCAGCGATACCAGCGTGGCATCCGAGTGTAAAGTCACCCGAGCCTCCACCTTATAATCCGCATCGCCCGCCGGCACCGCGAACCGCACATTCGCCGCCGCCAGCATCATCACGCGTTCGCGCGGCCTCTCATGCGCCAGAATCAACCCGACCCGGCTCCGGTCGCGCCCCGGTTTTCCATCGGTCGTGTAGTGCAGTTGAAAAGCGATCTCGCTGCCCGCCTTGATCAGCTTCGCCTGTCCCTCCCCGAGCATCTCCGGCATGGACCCCGGCCCATAGCCCGCCAAAAACTCCCCTTGTGCGTCCGGCGCCGACCCAGGTTCCTTCACACTGACGACAATATGATGCGTGTGCTCCCGATCCCCCGCGCGCACCTCGGCGAACCGCACCCAGGTGTCTTCTTTGAAATTCGTAGGCACGCTCACGTATCGATATCCCAGCGTACCCGCGGCCGGAATCTCCAACTCCCGCGGCATCTCGATCACCACTTCCGGCGCCCCGATCTTCCACCCATTCACCCACGCAACAGGCTTCGGCGCATCCTTCGGATCACCCTCGGGCGCCCCCGCGTCCACCCATGTCGAGATGGTCTCAATCGCCGAATCCGTCAGCCGCGCGTCATTCGAGAACTTCCCGTAATGAGCATCGGCAAACCACGGCGGCATCGTCCGCGTGACCACCGCCTGTTTGACCGCCTTCGCCCAAGGCCGCGCCGTCGCATAATCGGTAAGCGCCATCGGCGCCGCCTCGCCCGCCCGGTGACAGCTCTGGCAATGCGCCTGAAACAACGGCAGCACGTCCTTATAAAAGGACGGCCCCGCCCAAACCGGTAGTAAAAGCAGCAGAGGACTCAAATCCCAGTGTACTCGCGTCTCGGGAGCCCGCATGAGCCTACGGCCCACCGAAATGCGTCTTGTGGCGCGCGCACTCTTTGCGTGCCGCGGTGCCACTCGTGGCGCCGCCGTGTTGCCCTGCCTCATTCCCACCGCAACACTCGCAGCGGACGCTGCGGACCGTTCGAGTGTTTCAACAACCACCTCGACGCTTCCGAGCCGTGACCGCAGGGAGCGGTTTCCCGCACCAACCCTTTTCCCCACACCCTGTCACAATCCCACCCTCCATCTCGTCCTACCAGCAGACATGGAATCCTACATCATCGTCGGCGGAGGCCTCGCCGGACTCACCGCCGCCAACACCCTAGCCCAACCCGGCCGAAAAATCACCGTGCTCGAACAATCCGACCATCCCGGTGGACGCGCCACTACGCAACAGGAAGCCGGCTTTTTTCTCAACCTCGGCCCCCACGCGCTCTATTGCGGAGGCCCAGCCACGCGCACGTTCAAGGAATGGAAAATCCCCTTCTGCGGTCATCCGCCCGCAACCAGCAACGGCCACCTGGTCTATCAGGGAACTAAATTTCCCTCGATAACCAACACCGCATCGCTGCTGAAATCCCCTCTCTTCGGATTCGCCGAAAAAATCGAAGCCGCGAATCTGCTGCGCCTGCTTTCGGCCGGCCGTGCTCCGCAGCAGACCATGCGCGCATGGATCGACGATCACGCCCGCTCCGAAAAAGTGCGCGCCCTGGCCGCCGCTCTCACGCGCCTCACCACTTTCGTCGCCGACCTCGACCATTTCTCCGCCGCCGCCGCGCTCAAGCAAATCGCCATGGCGATCGCGACCAACGTCGCCTATCTCGACCACGGCTGGAAGACGCTCATCGACGGTCTCGCCGCTCGTGCCCGCTCCTTAGGAGTCGAGATCCGCTGCGGCGCGCCGGTAAATTCCCTGGCTGGCCTCGATGCATCGGGCGTAGTCCTGGCAGTCCCTCCCGCCAGCGTTGAAAAGCTCACCGGCGTCAGCTTTCCGAATCTCCGTCCGGTCCGTGTGGCGTGTCTCGATCTCGGTCTCAGCTCCCTTCCGGAAAACGCCGCCACCTTCGGCCTAGGCCTCGACCGGCCTCTCTACTTCTCCATCCACTCCGCCGCAGCGAAACTCGCGCCCGAAGGCTGTGTGTTGATTCAAGCCGCGAAATATCTGGCCGCCGACTCGGACCCCGCCGCCGACCGCGCCGAACTAGAACAATTCGCCGACCTCCTCGCCCCCGGCTGGCGCGATCGCGTATTAATGACGCGTTTCCTCCCCAGCATGACCGTCTCTTACGCCATGGCCACCCCCGAAGGCCGCCCCGACGTTCAACAAGGAGTCGCCCTGGCCGGCGATTGGATCGGCCCCGAAAACATGCTAGCCGACGCCGCAGTATCAAGCGCCCTCCGCGCCGCCGCCATGGTACAACAAAGCAAACCAGTCGCCGCCTAGAGTAGGGCGGACCCCCTGGTCCGCGGCCGACGCCCTCGTCGGCCCAGCTCTTCGTATGGACAACGAAACCTCCTTCCAACAAATCCGCCCTCAGTTGTTTTCGCTAGCCTACCGCATGCTCGGCACCCGCGCCGACGCTGAGGATATCGTGCAGGACGCCTACCTGCGCTGGCGCTCCGCGTCAGTCGAAGAGGTCCGCTCGCCCAAGTCGTACCTGACCACCGTAGTAGCGCGCCTGTCCCTTGATTCCCTAAAATCCGCCCGCCGCAAGCGCGAAACCTACGTCGGCGAATGGCTCCCCGAGCCTCTGGTCGAGCCGCCCGGCACCACCGCCGTTGAAATGGCCGAGTCGCTCTCACTGGCTTTTTTACACGTACTAGAAGCGCTATCTCCCGATGAGCGCGTGGCCTTCCTGCTGCGCGAAGTCTTCGACGCGGACTACTCGGAAATCGCGGCGACCCTCGCTACGTCCGAATCCAATTGCCGCCAGTTAATCGCGCGAGCCCGCAAACACATCCGCGCTCGCCGTCCCAGATTCCAAGTCGATCGCGACCGTCAGCAGGGCGTGCTGCGGCAGTTCCTGGCCGCCTGCCGCACCGGCGATCCATCGCAATTGCTGCCTTTGCTTAGCGCCGATGTCGTCCTGCATTCAGACGGCGGCGGAAAAGTCCCGGCGACGATCAATCCCATCTACGGTGCCGACAAAGTCTCGCGCTTCTTCAGAGGCCTGGTCAAAAAAGGAGTGGGCTTGGACCTCAGCGTAAAGCTGGTAGAAGTCAACGCCAATCCCGGCGCGCTGCTGATGCAAGGCGAAAATCCCAACACGGTAGTGTCGATCCAGCTAGACACATCCTCCAAAATCCGCCAAATTTTCCTGGTGACCAACCCCGACAAACTCCCGCGCTGATCCGCGTTCATCCGTGTTCATCGGCGGCCAATTATGTTTTGGTCCTTGCAGATCGCACACAACTGTGCGAATATCGTGTGTGTGAGAGGCAGCGAGTTTCTGCGCAAGCTGCAAGTTCTCGCCCGGCGGGATGGAGTGCCACTCCGTTTCGTCCCGGCAAGAGGAAAAGGTAGTCACGGGACTGTTTATTTCGGTGTGGGGTCGACCACGTTGAAGGATCGGAACAAGGAACTCGGAACGGGCCTGCTGCGCGCAATGTGTAGAGATCTCGGCATCAGTCCTCGGGACTTATGAAGGAGCAAACGATGTTTTCAATCGCCTATCCAGCAACCTTCCGCGCCGACGAGAACGGCCGCCCCGTAGTCGGCTTTCCCGATTTCCCGCGCGCCCACACGGACGGCAGGAACATTCAAGAAGCCTTCGAGGAAGCAACCGACTGCCTGGGCAGCGTAATCGCCGCCCACATCGCGGAGAAACTGGAAATCCCCGAACCTTCCTCTCCAAAGCGCGGCCAAAGGCTCGTGCCCGTCCCTCTGTGGGTAGCAGGAAAGCTGGCTCTCTACCTCACCATGCGCGAACAAAAAATCACCAACAGCGAACTAGCCCGCCGCCTAGGCGTCCGCGAAACGGTAGTGCGCCGCATGCTGGATCCAGATCACGCAACAAAGGCGGAGAAGCTGCAAGCAGCCCTGGCAGCCCTCGGAAAACGCATCGTGGTCGCGCTGGACGATGCCGCGTGAGTGCCGCGGTTCTGTGAAGAGTGATCAAGGGCTTGCTCCAGCCGTCAGGACGTCGAACGAATTCACTCGTTTGTGATACTATCCTCGTTTTACAACTTCGTCCAAGGAATCTTTCTCCGATGAAAGTTTATGAAACCAGCGACATCCGGAACGTTGCCCTCGTTGGCCACGGAAACTCCGGCAAGACGGCTCTTACGGGAGCTCTTCTGTTCACCTCGGGCGCGACTCCCCGCCTCACCCGCCCCGATGAAGGAAACACGATAACGGATTTTGACGACGAGGAGATCGCGCGCAAAATCACCATCTCTTCCGCTGTCGCCGCCGTCGAGTGGAAGGGGAAAAAGATCAATCTCATTGACACGCCCGGGTTTAACATCTTCATCAACGACACTCGCGGCACCCTGATCGCCGCCGATGCGGCGCTTGTGGTGGTCGATGGCATCGCCGGCGTCGAGGTGCAGACCGAAAAGGTGTGGAGCTTCGCTGAAGAATTTGTGCTGCCGCGGGCCATTATTATCAATAAGCTGGATCGGGAGCGGTCCAGCTTTGAGCGCACCCTCGAAAGTGTTCAGGAGACGTTCGGGCGCACGGCGATTCCGGTTCAGTTGCCGATCGGCGCGGAGCGGGAGTTCAAAGGTGTTGTCGATCTGGTCAGCATGAAGTCCTATGTTGGTGGCAAAGAAGCGGATATTCCCGCCGATCTGGCCGATGCGGCGAAGGCCGCGCATGAAGCGCTGGTCGAGATGGTGGCCGAAGGCAACGACGCGCTGCTCGAAGAGTTTTTCAACGAAGGCACGCTGCCGGTGGAGCACATTCTCGACGGGCTGCGCGAAGCGGTGCGGGTAAGGCGCATCTTTCCGGTACTTTGCGCGTCGGCGGCGAGCAACATTGGCAGTGACCAGATTTTGTCGTTCCTCAATGAACATTTCCCCAGTCCGCTCGAATGCGGATCGTGGAAAGGGAAGACGGGCGAGCGCAAGATCAAGGATTCCGGGCCTGTTTCGGCGTTTGTTTTCAAGACCGTGGCGGATGCGTTCGCGGGGCGGGTTTCCTATTTCAAGGTGATCTCGGGCATCGTGAAAAACGATGCGCACCTGGTCAATGCGCGCTCCAGCGTGGATGAGCGGCTGGCGCATATCGGGGCGCTGTTCGGGAAAACCATTGTACCGGTAACTGAACTACATGCGGGAGATATTGGCGGCGTCGCCAAGCTGCGCGATACTTTGACGGGCGATACGCTGGCGGATAAAACCGCCATGATCGAGTATCCCGAGGTCCGTTTGCCGGAACCATCGATCGCCTATGCCGTAGCGGCCAAAACGCGCAACGATGAAGATCGCATGGGCAACGCTATCCATAAGATTCTGGAGGAGGATCGGTCGCTGCGCTTCTATCGCGATCCGCAGACCAAGGAGTTTTTGCTGGCCGGGTGCGGGCAGCAGCATATCGAGATTATCGTGAGCCGGTTGAAAAAGCGCTATGGTGTTGAAGTGGCGCTACATGCGCCCAAAATTCCTTATCGCGAGACCATCCGCGGCAGGGCGGAAGTGCAGGGGCGGCACAAAAAACAGACCGGGGGCCACGGCCAGTTCGGGGATTGCTGGATTCGGCTGGAGCCGCTTCAGAGAGGTGGAAAATTCGAGTTTGCGAACGAAGTTTTCGGCGGCGCGATTCCCAAGAACTTCATTCCTGCCATAGAGAAAGGCATTATAGAGACCGCTGAAAAAGGCTACCTGGCGGGGTTTCCGGTGGTCGATTTCAAGGTGGTGGTTTACGACGGGTCCTATCATGATGTCGATTCGTCGGAAATGTCGTTCAAACTGGCGGCGCGGAAGGCTTTCCGGGCGGGGATGGAGGTGGCGAAGCCGTCGCTGCTGGAACCCATCATGAACGTGGAAGTGCAAGCGCCTGTTGAGTTTGCGGGCGATTTGATGGGCGACATGAATGGCCGCCGGGGACGCATTTCGGGCATGGACACCAAGGGCGGGACGCAGATTATCAAAGCCCAGGTCCCGATGGCGGAAATGCTTGATTACCTTAACGTTTTGACGTCGATGACGCAAGGACGCGGGTCCTTTGCGATGGAGTTCGATCATTACGATTTCGTGCCGGGGTTGCAGGCGGAAAAGATCATTGCGGCGGCCAAGGCGGCTCGCTCGGGTGAGGAAGAAGAGGAAGAATAGCTTCCTTAACGGAGCGCTGAAATGACCGCAATGTGCTGGCTAGGCGCGGTTCTGATGATGACGGGATTCGCGGCTCCCTATCAGACCACCACGACCACCAAGACCACCAAGACTACGAAATCCGAGAAGACTGCTCCGACGAAGAATGCGACGGACGCGCAGATCGCGACGGCGAAGGCGGCGGGGCTGGTATGGGTGGATCTCGCGACCAAGGTTTATCACGACAGCAGCAGTGAGTTTTATGGCGCGACCAAGTCCGGGAAATTCATGAACGAGCAGGACGCCGCTGCGGCGGGATATCACAAAGCGAAGAAGTAAGGCAGGCACGGCAAGCGCGGCGGAGCCACGAGTGGCACCGCGGCACGCCTGGGGGCGCGCGCCACAAAGGGGATTGTCATTGGCCGGTTTCCAGCTTGCACTCGCCGATTTGAAACGCGGAAGATTTGCGGGCGGGTTACCATGGCTCATGAAGCTGATTCGTTCCTTCCTTCCGGTTCTTGCGTCTCTGACGGTGTTCGGCCAGCAGTTTGAAGTGGCATCCGTACGGCCGTCGACGGGCCCCACTGGCGATCATGTGAACGCCGGAGTCCATATCGACGGGTCGCGGATCAGTTGCACGTACCTGTCCTTGACCGACTATATCAGCGCGGCTTACAAGGTGAAGATTTACCAGATCTCGGGACCGGAGTGGCTCCCGGGGGAACACTTTGATATCTCCGCGACGCTGCCGGCGGGGGCCACGCAGGATCAGGTGCCGGATATGCTGAAGGCGCTGCTGGCGGACCGGTTCCAGATGAAATTTCACAAGGAAAAGAAGGATTTTCCGGTGTATGGCCTGGAGGTGGCGAAGAGCGGACTGAGGGCGCTGGAATCGGCCGAGGACTCGGAGTCGGATGCGGCAGACGCGGCGAAGGCGCCGGTGAACGTGAGCGCGACCGGCGGACGCGGCGGGGTGAATATCAACCTGGGACATGGATCGTATTTCACATTCGCCGACAACAAACTGGTGGCCAGGAAGCTGACGATGGCCAGCCTGGCGGAAATGCTGGCGCGGTTCGAGGACCGGCCGGTGGTGGATATGACGGGGGTGGAGGGGAAGTACGACCTGGACCTGCAATTTACGCAGGAGGATTATAACGCCATGCTGATCCGGGCGGCGATGGCGGCGGGGGTGGTGCTGCCTCCGGAGGCGATGAAGGCGCTCGAATACTCGTCGGGCGATTCATTGTTGGGGGCGCTCGAAAAGGTAGGGCTGAAGCTGGAGCATCGCAAGGCGCCGCTCGATGTGGTGGTGATCGACCATATTGCGAGGGTGCCGACGGAGAATTAGGGGCGGGCGTCGATACGGAGTATCGACGGGGCACGCAGGAGTGCGTGCGCCACAACGCTACCTTAGTAACTGCACTGCGGCGGCGTTCTTGTTTTCTACTGCGATCTGGAAGGCGATGCGGCCCCTTGAGTCTTTGGCTCCGCGCTTGGCGCCGTGACTGAGCAGGAGTTTTACAATCTCGGCCGGAGCTTTTTCGGCGGCGACCATTAACGGAGTCATGTTGTTGGAATCGCCGAGATTCACGTCGGCGCCACGGTCGAGGAGCAACTGCGCGGCATCGAGGCGGGCGTTGGCGGCGGCCTGCATGAGAGGCGTCGAAAAGTCGTTGGCTCGCAGGTTGACCTTGGCCTGATGATCGAGCAGTATGCGGATGGCATCGGTTTTGCCGTCGGCGGAGCCGCGATAGAGGGCACTGCGGCCGAGGGCGTCGACAGAGTCGACATGGGCTCCGGCGGCGAGCAGCGCTTCTACCATTTCGGGCCTGATACTGACGGCGAGCATTAGTGGCGTGGTGCCGTCCGGGTCAGCAGTGTCGACGCTGGCGACCTTGGCGAGCTCCGCTTTTACGCGGTCTACATTCCCGGAGGCGATGGCGTCCCGCAGCGCGTTGGAGGTGCTGCCGCCCGGTGGCGCTGCACCCCCGCCCGGCTGGACGGGCTGTTGCTCACCGGACCCGGGCGCTGGCGCGGGGTGCATGTACCAGTAAATTCCCCCGGCGATGAGGAGCACCGCCAGAACTCCGCAAGCGATCGCGGGCAGCATCCAGCGCTTGCTCTGGAGCGGCGGCGGAGGCGGGGGAACGGGAGGCCTAGGTATGTCTACCTGCGGGGAGAAAGGCTGGTCAACGAAGGGCTGCGCCGCCGGAGCCGAGATGCCCGAGGCTTCGGTTAGTTCCTGAATAAAGGCGGTACAGTTCGGAAAGCGATCCTCGGCCTTCTTGGCCATGGCGCGGGAGAGCACGGCGCGGATACCGGGTGAGATCGGAATGTCGCCCGGCAATCCGTCAAAGGGATCCGACATCACGATCTGATACATCACGGAGTGTATGGAATCACCCTTGAAAGGCATGCGTCCGGTGAACATCTGGAAGGCCATGGTTCCGAGCGCGAACTGGTCGGAACGGCCGTCGATCTGCGTGGCCTGGGCTTGCTCGGGCGACATATAGGCGGGCGAGCCGAGGCTGATGCCGACGCCCGTCATGCCGGTCTGCACGCTGCTGGTGATTTTCGCGATGCCGAAATCGGCGATCTTCACGCGGCCGTCGCTGCGCACCAGAATGTTGCCCGGTTTCACGTCGCGATGGACCACCAGGCTTTTGTGGGCGTAGTCGAGGGCATCGGCGACCTGGCGCAGAATGTCGAGGGTCCAGGCGCGGCCGAGGACGGGGTTATTCACGAGCAGGGTTTCGAGCGAAGCGCCTTCGACGTACTCCATGACGATGAAGATGTTCTCGCCGTCCTCCCCCAGTTGATGCACGGTGACGATGCCGGGGTGATAGATTTTGCCGGCGGTGGAGGCTTCGCGAATCAGGCGCTGGCGGAGCTGCGCGTTTTCGTGGGCGGACGTGCCGGCGTCGATGCGAATCACTTTAATCGCGACGGGGCGGCCGATGGCGGAATCGTGGGCATGATACACGACGCCCATGGCGCCGCGGCCAAGCTCCTTGAGAATCTCGTATCCTCCGATGCGTTCCGGAGTCATCTGTCCTCTAATCCTACCTGACTTAAGATGATAACGCGCATCGGAGTGCGATCGAATTTCAAGCGGATGGTTTTCAGCTTGGCGGGGTCCAGATGGGGGAAGGCGGCGAGGGGCAGTTCGAAGGTTTGAAAAACCGGCTCCGAAGATTTTTCGTAGGCGAAATCGTCCAGGAACTGAAGCTTGGTGAAGCGCACCTTGAAGGGGGGCAGCAGAGAGCCGAAGCGGCTTAAGGGGAGCTGGGCGGTTACGCCGTCGGCCGACTGTAATTCCACGGTAAAGTCGGTGGTTTCGGCGGTCTTGTCATTCTTTTTCTCGTCCTTCTTCGCTTTGTCATCCTCTTCCTTTTTGCCGGGTAGAGGAGCTTTGTCGTCGGTCGCGGCGAGTGACAGGGTCAACACGGGGCCTGGTTTAAACCCATCGGGAAGAGTTAGGGAATAGGTCGGCACTGGCGCGTCCGGGGCGCGGTTCCAGCCAATGAAAACGGCGTTGTATCCGCGATCGCCCTGGCGGGTGGGGATGCGCGCTTCCTTCCAAATGGAGAGATTCGAGGCTTCAATGCGGCCGCCGGGAAGCGTGGTGGTGGTGAGGTCGGGGTCCTCGTTGAAATCGGCAACGAGCTGGAAAGAGGGGTCCTGATAGCGCGACATGTAATAGGTTTTGGGCAGCCAATCGCGGGCGGCGCGAAAGTCGCGGAACATCGAAATGTATTCACGGCGGCCGTGGAGGGTGGCTTCGAGGAAGGCGGAGATATACGTTTTCGCGATCTGGCGCTGGGCGTCCGGATTTAAGAGCGGCTTGACATTGAGAAACCAGCCGAACTGCTCGCCCGCATCATAGCGGCCCCAGGAGGTGTTGAACTGGCCGTGATTGGCGCCGTAAATATAGAGCTCGGCTTTGAAAAAATTCCCGTCGCCGGAGTAGTGCACGCGGTCCCACTGGCGGCTGCCCATGAAGGAGGAGACATCGGAATCGTTGGCGCCTTGAAAGGTGAAGTAGTTGACGTCGCTGATGACGCGGTTTCCGCCGGCGGGTTTGTACTGGCCCTCGGCCGGAGCGATCGCGACCAGAGACTTGATGGGGTAGTGATAATCGAAATGGATATTGGCGTCTTCGGGAGCGTAAGCGAGGGTGTTGAACAGCGCCGCGGTGGCGACCGCTTCTCCGCCGCGCGAATGACCCATGAGGGCGACGTTGTTCACGTCGATCCGGTGATAGAAAATGTTGCCCGGCGTGTCGTTCCATTCGCGCCAGAGCTTGAGATGCTCGAGCAGCATCCAACCGCGGACGGCCTGCTCCTTATCCGGCCCGACGATCCAGCCGTTGAGGAAATTTTCGTCGACCGAGGCGAGGATGAAGCCTCGGCTCGCGAGCAATTGACCTAAGTATTCGTAGCCGGGGTCGGAGAATTCGGTCATGCCGTGATTGCCGTGGACGATCAGGACCAGAGGAAACGGTCCGTCGCCGCGCGGGTACCAGACGCGGGCGTTGAGCGGCAATTTGTCGAAGCCGAAACCCCAATAGCGGCGGCGAAGCTTCTCTTTCCAGCCCTTAAAATCCTTAAAAAATAAAGAGGCGTCGATGGTTTTTGTTTTGATCGCTACGGACTTGCCGTATTCGGAGCGCCGGATGTCGGAGCCGCTTCCATAGAATAGGGTCAGAACCGGATTCGGACCAACGTCGGCGGGATTCGGTGCGGCAAGGCTCGGCGGCTCAGGCGAGGAGACCTGGGCGATCTTTAAAACTTCGTTGTCATTTCCCGGGCCGGAGAGGAAGATATAGAGCGCGACATTGACGGCGATTGCGGCTACGCCGAGCGTGATGGTGATGATTTTCTTGCTGAGATGGGCTTCGCGGAAACGGCCTGTCAGGATGGTCGCGACGGCCGCGCCGAGGGTGCATTCGGTGAGCAGGAGAATTGCGCCGAAGAGGCTCCCCAACTGCGGCGACCAGGCCAGCATGACGAGCGCGAGTACGCCGAACAGGATGGCGGTCGTCGATACCGGCAATTTGCGCAGGATCTTCAGCAGCAAAACGACGAGCAGAGCGACGAGAGGTACTCCCAGTAGGGCGACGATGAGGGCGAATGCGAGGTCGACGGCGAGTCCGAAGCCGGATTTGAGATAGATCCCGCCGACGATGGCGATCCAGAGAGCGACCAGCACGGCGCCCCAAATCGCACCCTTGCGCGCTTCTGGGCCGGGGCGGATGTTGGTCCAGGCGCGGCTGGACCAATCGCGAAGGGAGCGCCAGCGGTCTTTGATTTGCATCGTTTGAGTTTACTATGCGGGTGTGCTGACTACGCTTGTGGCGCGTGCACTCTTGCGTGTTGCGTCGATACTCGTGTCGACGCCGTGAGCGCAACCTTTCGTCCGCATGCTGACGCATGGCGGTTCAGCGGCTGGAAACCGCTCCCTGTGGTCGCGGCTCGGAAAAAAGGCGGCTGCGCGGCCCGGGGCCGTGCTACAGTTTCGCGATTAGGGTTTCGTAGGAGACAGTTTGCGAATTTTCGCAGGCGCGGGCTACGAAGCCGGTCATGTTTGCAACGGCGAAACTGACGCCGTTGAGGTTTCGCTCCGGGGGCACGCCTGCGATGGGGCGCGGGTATCCTGACGCGTAGAAAATGCCGCCGTCGCGGCGATATTGGTCGCGCGGGATGTGCGGATCCGGGGCGACGCGGATTACGCCGGGAAGGTCGCCCGGAAATGCTCCCGCGGCGGCGACGATGATCGTGCGCTCGATGAACGGCGCGAATTTTTCGGCGTGCGCGGGATTCGACGTGCCGAGGCTCAGGTTCACAATGTCCATGTGGTGGTCGATGGACCATTCGATCGCGGCGAGCAGAGCGTCGATATTCGTGCGGAGCGCGCGGTCGAAGACGCGGACGGCGAAATATTCGGCATCGGGGGACTTTTCCTGAATCGCGGCCATGACGGCGGTGCCGTGGCCGAGGCGGTCGAGAAAATCGTCTTCGGGAAAGCCTCCGTCGACGCGGGAAATGTGCGGGTGACGAGGATTCACGCCGCTGTCGATTACGGCAATGCGGAGGCGGCTTCGATCCATACTTTTCCTTCGCGCAAGCTGATGACCTGATCGGCGATTTCGGCCAGCGCGGGACGATGGGTGATCACGATGACGGTCGAGCCTCGCAGATGTTCGCGGAGATTTTGCGCGACGATTTTTTCAGTA
>JBEKOZ010000017.1:0-17581 GCA_049521275.1 Bryobacteraceae bacterium
TTCCGGCATGGCGGCATATCCTTTTGAATCGTCGCGTCTACTTCTGGTTCATCGCCACCGTGCCGGATTGCGCAGTCTCCAGGTACACAACTTTCTGCGCCGGCGGATCGATGAACTGCTGCATGCGCGCCAGTTCTTCCATTCGCGCCGGAGAGAGCGATTGCGCTTCCGCCAACTCGAGCGAAGCCTTCTCCGTAGCCAGCCGCTCGCCTTCCTGACGCAGTTGTTGAATCTGGTAGCCCGCCAGCAGTCCATAGGCGCTGGGCAACAGAACCGCGATCAACAGCATCACCGCGGCCACCACGGATCCGATCAGTTTCCAGCACGTTCCCCGCGCTTTCGGATCGGCTTCCCGAACCACCCTCGAGTTGTCGAATCGCTTCACGTAGAAGTGAATATCGTCGTTGGCGAACGCGCGCAACGCAGCGCCCCGCGCGCTCCGCATATTTTCGGTCCGTCCCTTCGCGGCTTGTTCGAAGCCTCTTGAGAAGAGGCGGCTATATACAGTGGCCAGTGTTGCCATTTCAGTTCTCCCCTAATTCGAAGGTCAACCGTCAGCCCCGGACACTGGGGGAGGTTAGTGTCCGCGGCTGAAAGTTGACTGCTATCCAATCCCTAAGCCCGCCACCGGGCTCTTGTTCATCCCATCCCGCCAGCCGCAGCATCCAACAGCGCAAACAGAGCCGCGACCACAGGGAGCGGTTGTTCAGACCATTTCCAACGCCCGCAGTTTCGCCGACCGCGAGGGAGGATTGTCCCTGATCTCATCTTCCGCAGGCCGCACGACGTGACGGGTCAGAATTCTCGCTTGCCCGTCTTTCGCCATCGCCTGAAACCCTTGCTTCACTCTCCGGTCCTCGAGCGACATGAAGGTCAGCACCACCACTCGCCCGCCCGGCTTCACGAGTCGTGGAACCGCTCCGAGTAGCGCCTCCAGTTCCTCGTTTTCCTCATTTACCGCGATTCGCAACGCCATGAACGTTTGCGTCGCCGGATGAATCTTTCCCGTACGGGGCACGGCCTGTTCGATCAGCTTGGCCAACTGACCGGTTGTATTTATTGGCCGCGCCCGCACGATTGCTCTGGCTATTCTTCTGCTCCTCCTTTCCTCCCCGAGTTGATAAATCAAATCGGCGAGTTGCTTTTCTGATTCGTAGTTGACAATGTCGGCCGCGGATCGCGACTGCCCGCGATCCATGCGCATGTCCAGTGCGCCGTCCGTCATCAGCGAGAATCCCCTCTCGCTCGAGGTCAACTGGTATTTCGAAACACCCAGATCGGCCAGCAGTCCGTCCACTTGCATTTGCCCCTGGTTCCCCAGAACGGCTGCCGGCACTTCTCCCAGCTGCGAAAAAGAAGCCTGTCGAAACCGTATGCGCTCCGCGCAGTCCAACGTATTCTCCCGGGCCAGAGCCAGACTCTCCGCATCCCGGTCGCACGCTAAAACAATCCCCGTTGTCAACATTCGCGCGATCGCCATCGTGTGGCCGCCCAGTCCACATGTTGCGTCCAGGTAGATTCCGTCCGGCCGCACCGCCAGATATTCCAGGCATTCCCGCGGCATGACCGGCGTGTGCATACATGACTACAACCCCAGCTTTGCGAACGTCTCCACCTTCTCGTCCAGATTCGACTCGGCCGCCTGCAACAGCGCGTCGTGAACTTTCTTCACCGTCACGTCCATCCGCCCCTTGACGTGCTCCAGACAAACCGGCTGTAGCTCCAGCTCCATCAAGGTCCGCAGCGCCGACGGCAGCAGGATCCGCCCCTGCGCGTCGATCTCCGCGTCGCCCCCATAATGTTTGGCGATCCGCGCCAGTTCCAGTCCGGTCTTGGCGTGGTCTCCCGGACCCTCCAGCAGCTTTACTGTGGACTTCCACAACGGAATCGGGTAAATTCGAACTGTCTTCTTGTCCACCGTCGTGACGAATACATCCACCACGTTCGATTTCCTGCACCACTCCAGGGACCCAGAAGGAAGCTTCAACCGCCCTTTTTCGTCTATCTTCGCCTGGGCAGTCGAGTGGGGAGGCTCCGCCAAATCCGTCATTTCCGCTACGTCGCCAGCCATTCACTCCACTTCGCTCCCTTTTACTCCACTGCAAGAGTGTAACTAAGCCTTTAAGAATTTGCAAGAACTTTCGTAGCCTGAGTACCTTACGCCGTTTATTCCCCTTTTGCCGGTCACCTCGCCAGTCCTATTTCTATTCGCTTCCCGACGGTAATGGAGGGGATAGCGCAAGTTGTGACCAGCGGGCGTTTGTGGTAGCTTCAGTGATGGTTCAAAAACTCTTCGTCGCCGTGGCGCTAATCGCCGCGGCCAAGGGCTCCCAGATTCTCTCTAACCCCGGATTCGAATCGGGTTCCCTAAGCCCTTGGTTCATCGGATACAACGACGGCGGAACAACCTGGTCGATTACCAGCACCAATTGCAACAGCGGCGGCTTTTGCGCCGTCGACAACGGAGATATCGAGCTGGAGCAGACCTTCGCCCCGGTTCCCGTCGCGAGCATTACGGACATTAACTTTTGGGCGCTGCACCCCGATCCGGATGTGACCGCATTGGCTGTCGACCTGCTTTATCAGGGCGGCGCCGTCGACGAGTTCATCCTATACACAAGCGGGACCGGGTGGAATTTCTTCGACGTCTTCTCGGACCTTGAAACCAGCGGTTCGCTCATCGGCATCGGCATCTACGGGAATACTCAAGGCGTCACCATGCTGGACGATGCGAGTATCACCTCCGGCGCTCCAGAACCGGCCACCGCTGCTTTCCTGCTGGTCGGCCTGGGAGTGCTGGCAGTGGCCCGCTACGCCAGATTTTCCTCCAACCACTCCAGCAACTCGCGTTGACGTTCAATCTTACCTAAGCCGGATTCTAAGTTTATATAGCGAATCCCCAGCCTCGCCGCGAGCCGCGATAGCGACCCGTCGTCATCCTTCGGCGCCGTGTTTTGGAGGACGACGTTGAACGGTGACGTCGCCAGTTTCTCGTAATCCCTGGGATCCGTCGCCAGAAAGAACTCGTGCGGATTTCCGGCGTCCTTCAACGAAGCGCGATCGCTGATGGCAAGCTCGCTTTCGACCGAATATCCATTGCTATTGTTGTGCAGCGCCACAATGCGCCCTCCCTTCGGCGGCATAATCGCATCAAGGAATTTGTGGCGATCCCGCTCCAACGCCGCTGCCGCGCTTGAAATCTGCTCGTCGGACCACCCCGGATTCAACGTTTTCAGGTTCTTCGAAGCGCCCTCGCGAGAAAACATCCGGTTGGGATCGATCTGGCCGCCCTGGAGCGGAACATTTCGCGTGTCGCTCTCAATCAACAGCGCGGCGCCCTTCATCTGCTCGAGCAACACCTGGCGCGCCGTCGTCTCATTCCCATGAATATGCAAATACCGATGCGGGGAAGACCCGTGACGCACGATGCGAAAGGAGATTCCCGCCATCTTTACGTGCTTCGGCCGCCAGAACAGCGGCAGCCAGGCCGCGGCCAGAAATTCCCGCCTACTTGACGCCACTCGCCACCCGCGCCGCCAGAAACTCATCGCCCGCATGCCAGGTCGGCATTTTCGTCAGGTTGGCCGCGTTCACGCCGATCAGCATCGCAAAACGCGCATAATGCTCCATACCCGCAAAATCCCAATCGTCGTGATATTCGTCCGACGGTTGATGGTAGTGCTTATCCTCAAACTCGTCGAACAATTTCTTCCCCGTTCCCGGCGGTTTCCCGAGCAGATCCACTCCCTGATCGATGGAAAACGCCGGAATGCCCACCCGCGCAAACGAGAAATGGTCGGACCGGTAGTAAAATCCCGCCTCCGGCTGCGGATCGGGAGTGATGGTCAGCGCAAAACGTTTGGCAGCCTCCTCGACCACCGGATAGAGCGTCGTCCGCTCCGCGCCCGTGACATTCACATCGCGCGCGCGACCGAACGGCATGAACATATCCAGATTAATGTCCGCCGCTGTTTTTCCCGCCGGGATCACCGGATGCTGCCCATAGTAATCCGATCCCCGCATTCCCGCTTCTTCCGCGGTCACAGCCAGAAAAATCGCCGATCGCCTGGGTTTCTCGGGCAATGCCGCCCACGCCCGCGCAATTTCGATGATCATCGCGCAGCCCGTCGCGTTATCGGCCGCGCCATTGTAGATTGCATCGCCGTTGACCGGATCGCCAATTCCCAAATGATCCCAATGCGCGCTGAAAATCACCGCTTCGTCTTTCCGTGCGCTGCCCTCGATTTTCGCCACCACGTTGCGGGTCTGCATTTCGCGAATCTTGGCCGGCGCCGTTCCGGCAATGCGCAGCGGCATCGGCATGGCGTGAAACCCGCGGGTATCCGCCATCTTCAGCAATTCATCGACGGAGTGGCCCAAAGTCGCCGCCAGTTTTTCTCCAGCGTCCTTGGTCACCCACGCGGCCAGCGCCAACTGGTGCTCGCCCGGCGCGAGTTTGACTTGGCTGTCCTCGCGTCCCCATGACGAGCGCACCACGTCCCATCCATAACTCGCCGTCGGCGTCGTGTGAATAATGATGGCCGCGACCGCTCCATGCCGCGCCGCTTCTTCATATTTATAGGTCCAGCGCCCGTAGTAAGTCAGCGCGCGCCCCGTGAAGAATTTCGGGTCGTTCGACGGCGGCTCATTAGTGAACAACACCACCACCTTGCCGCGCACCTCGACGCCGGCGTAATCGTCCCATTGATATTCCGGCGCCACGATGCCATGCCCCACGAACACCGCGTCGGCATCGAACGCCGCGTCGGTTTTCTGTTGATACGTGACCCCCACAAAATCGTCGAGCCAGCGGAAGGATGTCCCGGCCGCGGTAAGAGTGCTCTCCGGCTGCGGATTGACGCCCACCAAAGTCAGGTTCTGAAAGTAGGTCCCTCCGTCGCCCGCGGGCTTCGCCCCCACCAGCGCGAACTGCGCGGCGATGTATTCGGTGGCCAGATCGCCACCCCGCGCGCCGACTCCGCGGCCTTCTAAAAGGTCGCTCGATAGAAACTTCACGTGCGCCCGAATCCGCTCTCCGGAAATCTCCGTCGATTGCGCCAGCGCGACCATGGTCATCAGCAACAGGACTTTTTTCATGTCTCTCCATGTTGTCATGCGCGGTAGTGGCCGCGCCATTCCCAACAGCGGACACTGGCCCTATGAATTGTGTTGGACGGACTGGACTTACGGTGGCACGAAGATTGCTCGCCTCACGCGCATGGCAAAACTTGAGCGTGTTCGCGATTTTGTCGTAGACCCTCCTTCCAAGGAGTACTTCGGCGAAAAGCTCGCCGACGGCTGGCGATTGGTGGCGATCGAGTGGGAGCGCGGCGCCGCACCGCCTGGGCGTCCCATAGAAGATATTCCGTTCGGACTTCGCGTGGCCAGCGATTGCCAGCGTCTCGAGGAGAACCCGGACGAAGTTCAGGTGCTCTTATTGCTGTTGGAAGTCCTGGTGCAGGACGGTCCGCTATCGGTCGCCGCCGAACGGATCAACGAACGCGGCTACCGTACCCGGGACGGCTCGCCGTGGACCCGAACCGCGCTGTTCTACCTTTGGCCGAGGCTGATCGAGGTGGGTCCGCGCCTCTCCACCAGCGAAGAATGGGTGGAACGAAGAAAGCATCTATTTAACGTCGTCTGATGAAGAAACCGCTTCCCTTGGTCGCGGCAAGCCCTTCCGAGCCGCGACCAAAGGGAGCGGTTTCTTCGACTTTAGCCACCCTACAATAAATACGTGAGGTTTCTCGCCATCCTGGTCGGCGCGTTGCGCGTCTCCGCCGCGGGGATCGCCGTTCAGGATGTCACGGTCATCGACGTTGCTTCGGGCACGGCGCGTCCGCACATGACGGTAGTCATCGACGAAGGGAAAATCGCGCGCGTGGGCGCCGCTTCTTCGATGCTGCTTCCGGCGAACACCAGGGTGATCGCGGGCAAGGATAAATTTCTGATCCCCGGCCTGTGGGATATGCACGTTCACCTCTATTACAAGCAATATCTGCCGCTCTTCATTGCATTCGGCATTACGGGCGTGCAGGACATGGGCAGCGATTTTTCTAAAGTCAAAGTCTGGCGCGATGAAATCGAGAAGGGCTCCGCCACCGGTCCGCGCATCATCACCAGCGGACCACCGGTCGATGGCGGAGCATCCGGGGACCCGAAGCTTCCGGTGCTGGTTGCGCGCACCGCGGATCAGGGGCGCCAGGCCTTCGATCAGCTTTACAAGATGGACGTCGATTTCATCAAGGTTCTGTCGAGCCTTCCCCGCGATGCTTATTTCGCGCTCGCCGAACAGGCGCGGCACTGGGATCTGCGTCTGGAGGGACACATCCCGACGGCCGTCACCGCGCAGGAGGCTGTCGAGGCGCGGCAGAAAAGTCTGGAACATATGTTCGGCATCACCAAATCGGTCGCGAACGAGGAAGAGGCGGTGAAATTCTTCGAGCGCTGCACGCTGACCGGAACGCGTGTCTCTCCCACGCTGGTCCTGTGGCTGCGCATGTCCCACATGGACGACCCGAAACTGATGGGCAATCCGCAACTTGCGGCGATTCCCGCGGCGATTCGCAACACCTGGCCAGATGTTTCGGACGACCCCGTTTCCTTCAAGATCCAGGTATGGCGGATTTACCGGCTGGTCGCGCTGGCGAAACGCGCGAAGACGGAAATCCTCGCGGGAACCGACACCGGCGATCCCTACGTGATGCCCGGGGCCGCTTTGCAGGACGAGCTGGAGCAATTGGTGGAGGCCGGACTCACCCCGCGCGAAGCTTTGGAAGCGGCCACGCTGACGCCGGCGCGCTTCTTTGAAACGGAAAAAGAGATGGGCTCCATCGAAAAGGGAAAGCTGGCGGACATGGTGCTGCTGGACGCGAATCCGCTGGACGACATCCGCAACGTGCGTAAAGTGCAAGGGGTCGTCACCCACGGGCGCTACTACTCGCGCAAGGATCTGGATGGGCTTCTGGCACAGTAGTGGCCTTCGCCCTGTTAGAATGTGATTTCGAGTTTTCACCAGGAGCAAACACAGAAAAACATGGCAGTTACAGGCGCTGGTCTTGAAGGAATCATTGCTGCGGAGTCGCAGATCTGCTACATCGACGGCGATGCCGGAATCCTGAGCTATCGCGGATTTGACATCCACACGTTGGCGGAGAACGCCAAATTTGAAGAAGTCGTCTTTCTGCTGTGGCGCGGTGTTCTGCCCAAGCAGGCGGAGCTTGACGCGCTGAAAAAAGATTTGGTCGCCCATCGCGCCATTCCCAATGAGGTCACGGCGTTTCTGAAGCAGGTAGGCAAGTCCGCTCCGATGGATGTGCTGCGCACCGCCGTCTCCATGCTCTCGTTATACGATCCGCAGGCCAAGGATATGTCGCCCGAGGCGAACGCCGCGAAAGCCGTCAAGCTGATGGCGCAGACCGCGACCATCGTCACCACCTTCGATCGTTTGCGCAACGGCAAGGAAGTGGTCGCCGGCGACCCGAGCCTCGATTTCGCCGCGAACTTCCTCTACACCCTGACCGGCAACAAGCCCGATGAAGTGATGGAGCGCGCCTTCGATATCGCGCTCACCCTCCATGCCGATCATGAGCTGAACGCTTCCACCTTCGCCGCCCGCGTCGTGGCCGCAACCTTGTCCGACATTTATTCAGCCGTCACCGCCGGCATCGCCGCCTTGAAAGGTCCTCTCCACGGCGGCGCGAATGAAGACGCCATTAAGATGTTGCTCGAAGCCGGCACTGCCGACAAGGCCATCGAGAATGTGAAATACCGCCTCGCCAACAAGATCAAGATTCCAGCCTTCGGCCATCGCGTTTACAAGACCACGGACCCGCGAGCCATCCATCTGGCGGCGCTGTCGGAAGAAATCGGCAAACGCACCGGCCACGTGGATCTCTACGAAACCTCCAGGGAGATCGAAAAATACGTCAAGCAGGCGAAGGGCTTGAACGCCAACGTTGATTTCTACTCCGCCTCCACCTACTATTCGCTGGGCATCCCGATCGACATCTTCACGCCCATTTTCGCGGTCAGCCGCATGTCCGGGTGGACGGCCCACGTGCTGGAGCAATATCACAACAACCGCCTGATCCGCCCCCGCGCCGACTACACCGGCCTCCCCGTGGGCCAACCCTGGGTAGACATTGCCAACCGCTAATCTTTCTTATCGGCGTTCATCCGCGTTCATCGGCGGCCAATATTAAAAATGCACGATCTATCAACCTTTAGAACCAACCTCGACGCCATCGCCACCCGCCTGGCCGATCGCGGCTTTGTCCTGGATGTAGAAGCCTTCCGCAAACTCGACGTGGAACGCCGCGCCGCCGTCACGCAATCCGAACAACTAAAAGCGAAAATCAAGGCCGAATCGCAGGAAATCGGCAAACTGAGAAAAGCTGGGGCAGACACCTCGGCGCGGCAGGCCGCCAATCGCGAACTGGACGGCCAAGCCACGGCCTTCGACGAGCAAGCCAAATCGCTCGATGAAAAATTCCGCGAACTGCTGGCCGGTGTCCCCAACGTCCCCCATGAATCCGTTCCCACCGGAAAATCAGCGGAAGATAACGTGGAGGTCCGCCGCGTCGGCGCGCCTCCGCAATTCGATTTCACCCCCAAGCCGCACTGGGACCTCGGCCCCGAATTGGGCATTCTCGATTTTGAGCGCGCCGCGAAAGTCACGGGCGCCCGCTTCGCCGTTTACTGGGGCCTGGGGGCAAAGCTCGAACGCGCGCTGATCAATTTCATGCTCGATGTGCACACGCAACAGCATGGATACACAGAGGTTCTGCCGCCGTTCCTGGTCAATTCGGCGAGCCTCTTCGGCACCGGCCAATTGCCCAAGTTCGAAGCTGATCTGTTCAAGATCAAGGACACCGATTATTACCTCGCTCCCACCGCCGAGGTGCCGGTTACCAACCTCTATCGCGATGAAACGATTGATGTTGAGAAGACCATCCAGCTCTGCGCTTATACTCCGTGTTTCCGCAGCGAAGCCGGCTCCTACGGCCGCGACGTCCGCGGCATTATCCGGCAGCATCAGTTTCAGAAGGTCGAGCTGGTGAAGTTTGCGCGTCCCGAGGTTAGTTATCAAGAACTTGAAGCGTTAACTCACGATGCCGAAAATATCCTGGAGCGGCTCGGTCTGCCCTTCCGGACAGTCGTTTTGTCGACCGGCGACATGGGTTTCAGCTCCGCCAAGACGTACGACATCGAGGTATGGCTGCCGGGGCTAAACGATTACAAGGAAATCTCTTCCTGCTCCAATTTCGAGGCATTTCAAGCCCGCCGCGCCGGCATCCGGCGCAAGGGCGGCGGGTTCGTCCATACCCTGAACGGCAGCGGTTTGGCGGTCGGCCGCACGTGGCTCGCGATCGTCGAAAATTATCAGCAGAAGGACGGCAGCGTGGTGGTCCCGGAGGCGCTGCGGCCTTATATGGGCGTGGAAAGGATCCTTAAAACGCCATAAGTGTGCAAAAATGAGGCTGGACGGAGCCTTAAATGACCATGTTTGATCGAGTCACCTGGAATCCGAAACAGATGAACGGACAGCCTTGCATCCGAGGGATGCGGCTCACAGTCAGGCGAGTCGTCGCTGCGGTGGCTGCATATCCAGACCGGACGGAGCTGTTCCAAAATTATCCCGATCTTCAGGAAGAAGACGTTCGCCAGGCGCTGGAGTTCGCCGCCGCTAACCTCGCTGACGAAGCTATCGAGACGCCCGTCGCGTGAGCGTTGACGACCGCTTGGGGCTGAGGCTTCTTTTGGATCAAGGCGTTCCCGCCGACGCGGCCCTCCCCTCTTCCGCCAGATCGGATATGAGAGCTGGCACGTGTCCGCCTTTGGCATGCAGCAAGCGGACGACGAAATGATCCTGTCTTTTGCAGCCGAGCAGGGCCATGTGGTGATAACGCTCGACGCCGATTTTCATTCACTGGTCGCCGTACGAGGTCTCCGCTTGCCTTCCGTCATTCGACTGCGCCGCGAAGGCTGCCGGGCCGAGGCCGTGGTCGAGGCGCTCGCCGGCGTGCTCGAGAACTACAGCGCCGATTTGAAGGCCGGATGTCTGATTTCCGTCAAGGAACATCGCGTGACTTGCCACCGATTACCCGTCGGAGCAGATCGCTAGGAGTACACTAACAAGATGCGAATCTTTCAGTTTCTTCTCGTCGCAGGACTCGTTTTCTCGCAGGGCAGAGGTGGACCCGATCTGACCAAGGTCCGCGAGGAGCGGAACAAAACGGAAGCCGAACTGGAATCGGTCGCCATCATCGAACGGAAAGTGATGGTCCCCATGCGCGACGGCAAGCGCATGGCTGCCGACATTTACCGGCCGAAGGACACCTCGAAAAAGTACGGCACGATTTTTGTGCGCACGCCTTACAACTTCAATTACTGGGATGTACGAACGGGCGCGCCGCGCGACATGAAAGCCGAGCTGGACGCGGTCAAGCGCGGCTTTGCCTACGTCGAGATGAATGAGCGCGGGCACTTTTTCTCGGAAGGCAACTACGACATTCTCGGACCACCTCTGACGGACGGCGTCGACGAGTTCAATTGGATTTCCTCGCGCTCCTGGTCGAACGGAAAGGTGGGCACCATCGGCTGCTCCTCGACTGCGGAATGGCAGATGGGCGTCGCAGCCATGAATATTCCGTCGTTTGCGGCGATGATCCCGCAGGGGTTCGGGGCGGGCGTCGGCAAGGTCGGTCCTTATTATGAGCAGGGCAACTGGTATCGCGGCGGAGCATTCCAGATGCTGTTCGCCGCCTGGATTTCGGGCGAGCAGAACCAGGTGCGGCCGATGTTTCCGCCCAACACGTCGCAGGAGGATTTGATTCGCGCGTCGAAGGCATTCGACCTGGGGCAGCAGCTGCCTCCGGTCGATTGGGACAAGGCTCTCCGTCACCTGCCGGTGATGGACATTCTTAAAGCTGTCGATGCTCCGCACGGAATTTATGCGGACAAGATGCCGGTCGATACCGGCGGGGCGATGATCGAGCGGACTCCGAACGATCCGGCGTGGTACAAGGGCGGGCTGTGGCATGAAGACCATCCCATCAACGTGCCTGGATTCTGGTTCATGTCCTGGTACGACGTGTCGGTGGGCCCGAATCTTGCCGCCTACAATTCGACGCGCAAGAATGCACGGCCGGAGATCGCCAACCAGCAATACGCGGTGATCGCGCCGACGCTGCATTGCTCCTATAAAAGGGCGACGGAAGACACCAAGGTCGGGGAGCGCGGCATGGGCGACGCGCGGCTCGATTATGACGACATGACCTATGGCTGGTTCGATCATTTCCTGAAGGGCGAGGATAATCACCTTCTGGAAAAAATGCCGAAAGTGCGCTATTTCGTGATGGGCGCGAACAAATGGGAGAGTTCCGATACGTGGCCTCCGCAGGGCGCGACCGCGCAGACGTTCTATCTCTCGAGCGATGGACGAGCAAATACGTTGAACGGAGATGGCAAGATAACCAGCGCTCCTCCGAACATGGATAAGCCGGACGCGTTTATTTACGATCCGCGCGAGCCGGTTTCGTCCTATGGAGGCAATGTCTGCTGCACCGGCAACGCGGTCACGGGCGGAGCGTTCGATCAGCGCAAGATGGAGGAGCGGCCGGACATTCTGGTGTACACGACCGAGCCGTTCAAGGAAGGGACCGAGGTGAGCGGGCCGATCGACGTCACGCTGTATGTGTCGTCCGATGTGAAGGATACCGATTTCACAGTGAAGGTTATCGACGTGGCTCCGAACGGCCCGGCCTACAACCTGGATGAGACGATTCAGCGGGTGCGGTACCGCAACGGATACGACAAACCGATCGCGTTCATGGAGAAGGGGAAGGTCTATAAGGTGACGCTCCAGCCGATGACCACTTCAAATTATTTTGCGGCCGGGCATAGTATCCGGATTGAAGTATCGAGCAGCAATTTCCCGCGCTTCGACCGGAATTTGAATACCGGTGGAAACAATTACGATGAGACCGAGGGAGTGGTGGCACACAATGAGGTGCATCATTCGCGGCAGTATCCATCGCAGATTACGGTGAGCGTAGTGAAGCGGGGAGCGACTGGCGGAGACCGGTCGGCGGCGCAGCGGTAAAAATCGGCGACTCGCCCGCGCTCTTACTTAGGCCTTTCGCGTCTTTCTAAGTTTCGCCAGCCATACGCCGCCAGCAATGGACCAGAGGCCGCCAATACCGGAGACGAACAATAACCGGGTGCTGTTCAGCGATGCCTGTGCGGCGGTCTGAGCTTCGTATCCGTGCCACCATAGAAGCGGGACCGTTGCGCACCAGATACAGTTGCCCATAAGCCACAAAAGCTCGATGCCGGTATTAGACGTTGGATCCGGTCGCTTGATCGGGCTGTTCTCCCTACCGCTGTTGCGCATGGGAAGCAGAACCATAGGAACGAATAGCACCAGAAACAGGCTAGGAACGAAAATCGCCTTATTGGGCGCGAACAGGGCCGTGATTGAGCCTGCTATGCACATCAGGAGCACCCAGACGATGCAGCGAAAAATCCTTACTTTAGGATTTGGCAGGGAATCGTTACCGACAGGCGATGACCCGAATGGGGACTTTCGCCACGTTCGGTAAAACCCGGCTACGGCGGAGAAGGCGCCGATGCCTACCAGTAGAAAGCTCACGAGAGTCAGGTTCCATGCCAGATTGAACGCGAAGTACACCCCGGTCGCAATCAACAGCACCGTAAGTATGCCCCAGGAATAAAGATCGAATCGCAGCCGGCTACTCTCTGTCACGCTCTTATGGTCTCATGTTCCGGATGCTTAATTCGCGTCAGTATCCTTTACTGGTTACGGTGAGCGTGGCGGGGACCGGTCGGCGGCGCAGCGATAGAGGCCAATAAAGATTTCATGCAGAGGCGCGGAGGTCGCGGAGAAAGCGCCGGACCGCGTAAGGGTTCCGGTTAGGCGACGTGTGTGCTTACCAGGCTGCGGAAAAACTCGCAGAGATCGCTCCCTGTGGTCGCGGCTCGGAATCGGCGTAAAATCAATCACTTACCGAGCCGCGACTGCAAGGAGCGATCAACCGGCGCGACTTGCGGTTCGGGAGTGTGCGAACGCGGCACGGAGGCACCTGGGCGTGAATCCGGCTCGCCGGCGTTGCATAAAGAATCCGCGAGCGACTGCCGATGGTCAATCATGACGGGCAATACAGGCGCCGGATTGAAGAACGTTTTGTTGGTTGGGGTGTTTATCAGCTTTGCCTCGCAGCACTTACAGGCCAGCGCCATCTACACCAATGTCGGCGCGGGAGCCTTCTCCTGGGGCGCCGCGTTCACGACCGAAAGCCCCAGCAGCTCTTTTTCGGATGGAACCGAATTTACAGCTTCGGCCAGCGGCAATCTCGGGCAGATCCTGGTGCCGGTTGCGGATATCCTGGGTTCGGTGACGTTCGGTCTCTATACGAACGCGGCGGGGCAACCTGGAACGCTGCTGGAGCAATGGACGAACGTGACGGTTCCCACCTCTTACATGAATATTCCGCTGCTTACGCTGACCTCGGAGCTGAACCCGTTTCTGTCAGAGGGGGACGACTACTGGTTCGTAGCCACCAGCGCCGCTACCAGCAGGGGACTCCAATGGGTACCAAATAATGAAGGCATCCCCGGCGGGATTTGGGATGGCACCAGCATCGATTCACTGACGCAGATCCTGTCAGGGATTTCGACTCCCGCGCTCGAGGTGGAGTCAACGACCCTGACGCCGGAACTGGACACATGGATCTTGCTTGCTGCCGGGCTGGTGCTGCTGGCGGGGCGCCGGGTGGCTGTTCGTCTTTAAGACCTCCGTCGATTCTGTGTGACCTTGTCCGCCCCTGTAGCGAAATCCAAGCATTTAAGCCGTGCCTCTTGGCTTCATCGAACCGTTCTAGACCTCGAACCATAGCTGACTGTCCCCGAAGTCCCCCGAAGTCCCCCCGAAGTCCCCCGAAGTCCGAAGTCCCCGGGAAACCGCTCCCTGTGGTCACGGCTCGGAAGAAGGCGGCTGCGGGCTCAAAGAGGTTGCTGAAAACTCGAACGCTCATTCACAAGGGCTGGTCGACCGGGGTTTTCGTTTTAAATCTGTTAGTTGAAGGGTTCAGCAGGATTGTGGGCTCACGGCGTGTTTCTATCCTGGGGCTGCTTGGGAGGCACGGCGGATGCTCAGTTTCAGACGATCGGCGATGGGCTTGGTGGCGGCGGCAGCGATAATGCAGGCGCAGCCCGCCCTGACGACGATCCAGGATATTCTCTATCGCGCGGATGGAACGCGCTTCAATGGGGAAATTTTTATCAGTTGGAACGCGTTTGTGGCCGGCGATACGTCGGACATCGCTACCGCGCAAGTGAAGCTGCCGATCGTAAACGGCGTGCTCAGCGTACAACTGGTTCCCACCACGACGGCGTCGGCGGGCGCGAATTATCAGGTGACCTACAACAGCCAGGGCGTGGTTCAGTTCAGCCAGGTGTGGGCGGTGCCGCCAAGCTCCGTGGCGTTGACGGTGGCGGACGTGCTGGTGAGCACGGGGACGGTGGTGGGCGGGAGCGGCGGAGGAAGCACCTCGACGATCACCACGTCTCCGGTGCAGATCAGCGACGTGGTCGGTTTGGCGAACGCGCTGGCGAACCTGGTGCAGAAGGGCATCGGATTTTCGCTGGGCAGTGCGGCGGTGATCAACACTTCCGGCCAGATCAGCAGCGCCACTGGGAACCCTGGGGATTGCGTGCTGGTCGACGGCAACTCCGGGCCGTGCGGAGGCGGGGGCGGGGTGTTGCCGCAGTATTCCGACAACGAGAAGCCATCGGGGACGATCAACGGAGTGAATACTATTTTCACGCTGATGGCCGCGCCGGCGCCTTCGACCAGTCTTCACCTGTTCGTGAATGGCCTGCTGATGGATCCGGTCCTGGATTATGTAGCCAACGGCGCGACGATTACCTTTGTTCTCGCGTCCACGCCGCAGACGGGCGACGTGCTGCTGGCGAATTACCGGTATGGGAACCCGAATAATCCGCTGGGATTCCTGACCTCTTCGCAGGTGGTGTGCAGCACGACGGGAAATACGACCTCGAGCACCTCTTCGGCCACCATGGGGACGTGCACGCTTCCCGCCGGACTGGTGTTTGCGGGAGATCGCATCGAAATACGATACCAGTACACGCACACGGGCACGTCAACGGGTTTCACGCCGCAGGTGGCGTGGGGAGGCACGCCTATCGTTTCGCGGACGGCGACGGCGGCGGATACAGGGTTTGCGGGAGTTCTGGATTTCTCGATCGGCGCCGGAACGCAGGCATGGAGCGGGCAAAGCTGGGGCAGCAGTCTGGCGTTCGCAGCGGCATTAGGGACAGTGAACGGGAATACGTCGCAAAATTTGACGATCTCCTTCCTGGGACAAATGTCGGGGTCGACGAGCGACACGTTGACGCTCAGTAATTTCACCGTGTTGCGGTACCCGGCGGAGGTTAATCCCTAAAGGGGCGGGTTGATGCTCAATAATCTTACGGTTACCTGGTACTGCGCGCTAAGCAATACTAGGGTGAAGGCCGGAGGCGTTCGCCCAAAACTATTGGCGAGGTAATACTAAGGTATTTCACTGGATGTATGCTGAGGCTAAATTCTCCTTGTTTGTAACCGGCGGTTCCTGCAATATAGATGAAGGAAGGCGCAGTCCGATGATTAAGCTCTATCAAGCCGTGCGGAGAGTCTGGAGGGACAAGGGGGCTCAGGACATGATTGAATACGCGTTGCTGGCCGCTGCCGTCGCAGTGACCGTGGCCGGATTCCTGCCAACTACTCTGATGCCCGCCGTAAGCACGATCTTCTCGAAGATCGTCTCGAGTTTCGCCGCCAGCTAGAACACGTTACTGTAGATATTTTTTGAGGTCCGGGTTGACTTGCGCCTGCACCTCGGGAGTATCCAGATTGTCGCGATCGATCAACTTGGGCGCGATGGCGTTCATCTTGACGAATGGCTTGCCGTCGAGTTTAGCCACCGCCAGACGCATCGCTTCCTGGCCCATTCTAAAGGGATTCTGCACGACCAGGGAGTCGATGACTCCGTTCCTGACGTCGTCGAGCAGGCTGGGGGTCCAATCGAATCCCACCATCTTGATTTTGGTTTTGCGATCGCGGAGAGCCTGGGCGAATCCCATGGAGCTGGATTCGTTGGAGGCGAAAATTCCCTGGAGATCGGGATGGCCGGTAAGAATATTTTCGGCCTTGGTGAGCGAACTGGCTACTTCAGCGTTGCCGAATTGCTTGTCGACGATCTCGATGCCGGGGAAGTTTTTTTTCGTGAAATCCTCAAAGCCCGATTCGCGGGCGACGGTGGAGGCGGAGCCGGGCATATTGGCCAGCATCGCGACTTTCCCCTTGCCACCGAGAAGTTTCGCGAGCCGCTCGGCTCCCATTTCACCGGCGTGGTAATTGTCGGTGGCCACCTGGGCGACGAATTTATCGGTCTCGATGCCGGAGTCGAAAATAATGACGGGGATGCCTTCGGCGGCGGCGCGCTCCACCACGCCGACCATGGCTTTGCTGTCGATGGGGGCGAGCGCGATGGCATCGACGCGGCGATTGATCATGGCGTCGACGACCTTCAACTGACCGGTGTAATCGGTTTCCGACGCGGGACCGTCCCAGATGATTTCAATGCCGCTTTCACGGCTGGCGGCGACTGCTCCGGCGTGCACGGATTGCCAGAACAGGTGCGCGTTGCCCTTCGGGATCACGGCGATGACGCGTTTTTTCTCGCGATTGCATGCGGATAACGCAAGCAGGCATAGCGTAGCGACTACGAGCTTCTTCATGGGAGCCTTTTCTATTCTCGAAAAAAGCGCCGGCTCGAAGCCGGCGGCAGGCCGGAGGCCCGCCCCACTACTTGCTGATCACGCCGCAGGCGATGCGGGCGCCGGCGTTCCCTGCCGGGTCCGACTTCATGTCGTCGGCCTTTTCATGAATCATGAGCGCGGTTCCACCATTGGCGAAGATGGAGTGATCGCCATCGCCCATGTTGACGCTGGTGTCGGTGATGGTCGTCTTGGCCTTGCCCTTGGCATCGACGGTGAAGTTGGGCATGTCACCGGCATGATGTCCTTCCGGATTGTCCAGGCCATGCTTCTTCCCCTCGGGGTTGAAGTGCGGGCCCGCGGTGGTGAATCCGGGGGCTTCGCATTTGGGGTTCTGATGGATGTGAATCGCGTGCTCGCCCGGAGGAAGGTTCATGAGGTTCACCTTGATGGTGACGCCGGAGCCGCCCTTCACCTCAGAGATGACGGCGGTGCCGACACTCTGTCCTTTCGCATCCTTCAACTGGACGGTGACGGGTTTGGGGGCAGCGGAAGAAGTAGCCAGTAGCCAGGAGCCAGTAGCCAGTATGCACAAAGTACGAATCGTTTGGGTTGACATGGAAATAGTTTACAGGAAGCGAGTAGCCGATATCTGGCTCTTGTTAAACTGATGATTTGCATGTTCAGGTTTGAAACAGCGGGGGAGTCGCACGGGGAGTGCCTGGTGGCGACGGTGACGGGGATGCCGGCTGGAGTTCCGGTTTCGATCGCCGCCATC
>JBEKOZ010000018.1:0-17369 GCA_049521275.1 Bryobacteraceae bacterium
TGCGGACGGGATTGATCGGCGAGAAGAAGTAGCTCTCAGTTCGGTACTGCCTGAAGCGTGCGACCGACGCACCTTTCAGGCAGTACCCTCAGTTCAGGTCTTGCTTAACTCATGATACTGTGTGGATGGAGACATGGCGCTGAAAACTGAGCAATCCGTCGCTGGAAGACTCCACGATGCAGAGCGTGCCAACGCACCTGTTCGCGATCCGCTCGTTGAAGCGCTTGTGGAGCGCATGAGGCACAAGCCTCGGCGCGATCCGGCGGATATTCGAAAAGCTCTGCGCGAAATCGGTGAGCGATGCGCGGTCCTGCCAGTTACCGACAATCGCAGCGCGGATGAAATCCTGGGATACGACGAGCACGGGCTGCCCCACTAAATGGTAGTCGACAGCTCCGCTCTGGTCGCTATTGTTTTCAATGAGCCGGAGGCGGAGCAATTCAGAATCGCTGTTTCGGAAGCGACTATCTGTTTCATATCGGCTGCCTCCGTACTGGAGGCCTCCATGGTCGTGGAAGGCCGCCGTGGCGACCAGGCGGGAAGAGCTCTGGACGCCGCGCTGCACGATGGTGACATCGAGGTTGTTCCCGTTACACTTGAGCAAATCGACGTGGCGCGTAGCGCCTTTCGTCAATTTGGCCGCGGCCGGCACAAAGCAGGGCTCAATTTTGGCGACTGCTTCTCGTACGCGCTTGCGAAGGTCTCGGGAGAGCCGTTGCTTCACAAAGGGAACGATTTCTCCCAGACTGACCTCGCAACGGTTTCTCTTCCACCTTCACCACAGAATACGTAACGCTGCCGGCTAGGCCGCGGATCATCTTTTCGGGGGCCTTTGGAGCAGTTCGCGAATCTCGTCGTGCTTGCCCTCGGCCGCCCACCCCTCCGGCGTCGAAGCGAACCTGGCATCCCGGATGGTCAGATCGGCGCCGTGAGCCAGCAGAAACGCGACGGTATCTCTATGCCCGTTGATCGCGGCCCAGTGCAGGCCAGTCCCGCCGAAGACGCCCTTTGCATTGACGTCGGCGCCGCGCTCGAGCAACAACGCCGCGACCGCGGTGTGGCCATTGCGGCAGGCGCAATAGAACAGGTGTGAGATCACATCGCCCTTCATGCGGGCTGAGTCGGCGACCCAGTGATCGTCGGGCTCTTTGGCGGCGAGCGCGAGAGGCGCGCCTGAATCGAGAAACTCGCGAACCAGGCGCAGCTTCCCGAGACTCGCTGCCGCCACGACGTTCATTCCTTTTGCGCCGCGCGCCAGGAGCAGATCCGCAACCTTGGTGCTCCCCATGGTTGCCGCCCAGTCGAGCGGCGTGGCGCCCCAGGATGTCGTTGCTTCGAGATCGGCGCCTGCGTCTAACAGCAACTCGGCGACGTCGCGGTAATCGTGTTCGGCGGCCCAGTGGAGCGGTGTCTTCAGGTGGTCGTCGGTGGCACGCGCAAGACGAGGATCATCGTTCAGCAGGCGCTCGACGACCGGCGCGTCTCCGGCTCTGACGGCTTGGAGGATTTCGGTTGCGTCATTCATCTGTGTCCCCGTTTGTCAATGCCGGGCCTCGCCACGAGTGGCGACGCGGCACGCCTGGGGTCGCGCGCCACCAAGGCCTACTTCTCTTCCACCTTTACTACAAAATACGTAAGCTTTTTGGCGGCCAGCATCTGATGCGGAACCTTTGCAGGGATGTGCACCGCATCTCCTGCGCCCAGCGTTTTTTTCTCCCCGCCGTTGATGGACGCGCCGCGGATCTCATTGGGCGCGGTGGTGTGGCCGCCGACCACTGTGCCGCCCAGGATCAGCGTGGCTTCGCCCGATTCGATAAAAAATACGTCGGCCATTTTTTCATGCACTTCCACCTCGCCGTCGCCGTCCCGGTGCGCCGCCATGGTCAGGTGATTCCCGAAATTCGCCAGCGTTTCACTGGCGACATGTTTATCGCTCATTTTGCCGGCGAGTTCTTGGTCCTTAGCCTTCAACTCGGCTGCTTTCCAAACGACGACGCCTGGCTGGTCGGCCGCGAAGATAGGAATCAACAACAGGAGAAACTTTTTCATGCGGTTTTCACTTTCGGAATGCGAGCCTCGACGGGAGGCAGCGCGGGGAAATCGGTATAGGGCGCGGCCTGATACCAATAGGCGACGGAGAAAAAATTGTCGCCGCGATCGTTGGCGTGTCCGTGCTCAATGGTGTACTTCAAATATTTTTCGAAGGTAACGGGATTGTCGCCATGCCAGCGATAGCAGCACCAGCGGCCGCCGGTGCGCTCCGGCGCGGCGATCAGCGGAGCGCCGTACATATGATGCGCGAACTGCTGCGCGCCGTCGCGGCCGCCGAAATCCCAGCTCCCCAGGAAATAATCTTCGGAGCCCGTGCCGTTGATCAGAGGCTTCGCTTCATCGTCGACAAAAATCATGTCGTCGCCTTCGCCCCACCAGCGGTCGGCGTTTTGCAGGACTCCGAGCGTGACGCCCATCAGGTGGCCGCGGCCGCGCGTCTCGGTGAACACGTAATTCAGTTTTCCGTCGAGATTGAGCTTCGCCGCATCACCCGTGGTCGGGATGCAGGGCGCCTGCTGGCGATACTGGGCATGAAAATACAGAGCGTCGGCGGGCAGGCGCGGGACGGTCATATAGTCGATGTTCGAATAGAACGCGCCGACCTCCTGTTTGCTTTCATTCGTCACGGTGATGCGCGCGGAGGCGCGGTACGGCATGGCGAAATAGCAGTTGAGCGATTTTCCCGGCGAACAGGCCAGATACGCCGATTCGTAAATCTGATAGGAGTTGAGATTCAGGCCGAAAAAATCGCCGATCGGCGCTTCGACGCTCGGCTTGCTGTTGCCGTCCCAGTAGGCGCGCAACACCAGCTCCTTCAAATGATCGCCGCTGCGCGCGGCAATGGTGAACCATATATGGCTGATGACGCCGGGACCGGTGGCGTTGAAAACTTCCTGCACGCCGCCGCCGGCAATGGTCCAGGAATCGCGATTGCCGCCGGTTCGATCGAAGCTCGACTGCTTGAGCGATTTGTAATTCTGGGCGCGCGCGTACTTGGGAAGGTAGTCGAAGTCTGGCTTCGCTCCGCGATCCTGAGCAGAGGCGGTCTGCGCGGCGCTAAGGCCGCCGGCGGCAAGCGCTCCGCGTAAAAAGTCACGGCGTAGTTTGGACGACTGAGTCATGGCGGGATTATAGCGCGCTACACTGGTCAAAAGCATGACCACGCCCACCCGCAAAGTCCGCCGCGATGAATAATCCTGGCTCCGCACGATATTCACAGGCGGCTGAGAATTACCAGAAACAGCGTGCGCAGTATTGGGATGAGTTTGCCGCCGAGATTGACCGCTGGGACCCTTCGCGCCAGGCTTTTCGTGATCGTTTGTGCGAGGTTTACCGATTATTGGTGCCGTCCGGGAAGCGGGTGCTGGATCTGGGCTGCGCGAATGGCGATCTGCTGGCTGCGCTGAAACCGTCTTATGGAATCGGCGTCGATTTTTCGCAGGGGATGATCGAGATTGCGCGCCGCCGCCATCCCGATTTGCAATTTGTTCAGCAGGACATCGAAAAGCTGGAGTTGAACGAGCAGTTCGACTACATTATCTGCTCCGATGTGGTGAACGACCTGTGGGATCTGCAAGCGGCTTTTGAGCGCATCCGGCTCCACTGCCATCCGGGGACGCGGCTGATCCTGAACGCCTACAGCCGCGTGTGGGAGGGGCCGCGGCGCCTGGCGGAGGTGCTGCGGCTGGCGAAACGTCAGCTCAATCAGAACTGGGTTACCGTGGAGGACCTCGAAAATGTCCTGTTTCTGTCGGGATTCGAGGTCTTCCGGAAGTGGCAGGAGGTGCTGTGGCCGTTCTGGACTCCGCTGTGGGATACGCTCTGCAACCGGTATCTCGTAAAGGTCGCTCCGTTCCGCTGGCTAGCGATTTCGAACTTCTTGGTCGCGCGCCCGATCCCGAAGCCGCGGCCGAGTCCCGCGGTGGTGACCGTGGTGGTTCCGGCGCGCAACGAGGCGGGCAACATCAGCGAGATTCTGGACCGGGTTCCGGAAATGGGCGCGGGAACCGAGTTGATCTTCGTCGAGGGGAACTCGTCGGACCATACCTATGAGGCCATTGAAAAGGAGATTGCGCGGCGGCCGGGTTGCGCGGCCAAGCTGTTTCGCCAGACCGGAAAGGGCAAGGGCGACGCGGTGCGGCTCGGGTTTGCGAACGCCACGGGGGACGTGCTGATGATTCTCGACGCGGACCTGACCGTTCCGCCGGAGGATCTGCCGCGGTTTTATGAGGCGTGGCACTCGGGCAAGGGCGAGTTCGTGAACGGCGTGCGGCTGATGTACCCGATGGAGGAGCGCGCCATGCGTTTCTTCAATCTGCTGGGGAATAAATTCTTCAGCCTGGCGTTTAGCTGGCTGCTGGGGCAGAGTATTAAGGATACGTTGTGCGGCACCAAGGTACTGAGCCGCGAGGATTACGAGACGATCGCCGCCCATCGCGCTTATTTCGGGCAACTGGACCCGTTCGGCGACTTCGATCTGATTTTCGGCGCAGCGAAGAATTCCCTGCGCATTATCGACCTGCCGATCCGGTATCGCGAGCGCACGTACGGAGAGACAAATATCAAACGCTGGAGTCACGGGTGGCTGTTGCTGAAGATGCTGGTGCTGGCCATGCGCAGGCTACGGTTTGTTTAGCAGGCGCGCTCGCAAGTGACTGGAAGCATGGACAAATCCCTCGATAGTAAGCCGCCCTTTGGACTGTGAATAAAGCGGACCCACCCTGCCTGACTAAGGCTACCTTAGCTACGAATTAAGTATAATCTCTAGACACTTCGCTAGGGGACTCTCAATTGCGGATAGTACTAGAACCATTTAGCATGGAGTCGGAGTAGCGAAGAGTGGAGTCTATGGACACTATGGTAGCCCCGATCAATGAGAATCCGGAGGGAGCGGAAAAGAAGAAGACGATGGTGCGGATCGTGATCGCCGACGACCATCCGATTGTCCGCGACGGCTTGAAAAAGCTGCTGCTGCTGGAGGACGATTTCGAGATCGTGGGCGAGGCGGGCGACGGTCGCGAGGTGATGGAGAAAGTCCAGGCGCTGGACCCCGACGTTTTACTGCTCGATCTCCGGATGCCGAATCTGGACGGTCTGTCGGCGCTACAGGCTTTGCAACAGACCAACAAGCGGACTCGCGTGATCGTGCTAACGGCTTCCGAGGACAAGAACGAGTTCGTACAGGCAATGAAGCTCGGCTGCAGCGGCATCGTGCTGAAACAGACTGCGCCGGACCTGATTGTGAAGAGCATTCGCAAGGTAAATTCGGGCGAGATCTGGCTCGATTCGCACACTACCGCGGCGGTGATGCGGCAGTTCTCCACCGGCCCGGAGGGCAGCGGGCAGTCGTCGGGCGGCAAGAGTCGCGAGCGGAGTCCTTTATCGGCGCGCGAACGCGAGATCGTGGCGCTGGTGGCGCAGGGCTATAAGAACAAAGAGATGGCGGAGAAGATGTTCATCAGCGAGCAGACGGTGAAGAATCACCTGCATAACATCTTCGATAAGCTCGGCGTATCAGACCGCCTGGAACTCGCGCTGTATGCGATCCACAAGGGCCTGCACATCGCGGGCGAGCCGACGCTGCGCTAGACGGTTTTATCCTTCGCATAGCACAGCGGATCGAGCTTGCATTCGGCGCATTTGGGATTGCGCGCGACGCAGGGACCGCGGCCCAAATGAATGATCTGGTGCGAGAAGAGAATCCATTTCTCTTTCGGAATGATCTTCATCAGATCCTTTTCGATTTTCACCGGCTCGGTTTCCTTGGTCAAGTCCAGACGGTGCGAAATGCGCTGCACGTGCGTATCGACCACCACTCCGGACGCGATGCCGAACGCCGTTCCCAGCACCACGTTCGCGGTTTTGCGCGCCGCTCCGGGGACGGTTAGCAGCTTGTCGATGTCGCGCGGGATCTCGCCGCCGAAGTCGCTGAGAATTTTCTTCGCCGCCCCGATCACCGACCTGGCCTTGTTGTTAAAGAAGCCTGTCGACTTGATCTCCTGCGCCAGCTCGTCCTGGCTGACATTCGCAAAGTCCTGAATCGTGGGATATTTTCGGAACAGCCCGGGCGTCACCAGGTTGACGCGCTTATCGGTGCACTGCGCGGAAAGAATGGTCGCGACCAGAAGCTCCCAGGCGCTCGAATGGTGGAGCGCGCAGGTGACGTCCGGATACATCCGGTCCAGCGTCGCTAGAATTTTCTTCACGCGCGCGGCTCGCTCGGCTGCGGTTTTCGGTTTGACCACCTTGGCTGGGGGCGTCGGCAAGCCACATAATAGCATTTGCGCGACAAACTACTTCTGTGGACGGCGGCGCTGATCGCATTCGGCGGATGCGTGTTCGCGGCGTTCGTATTTGACGATTTCGCGTTGTTTTCGAACTCCCCGGTGGAACTTCCGCCGCGGTGGATCGATTGCTTCCGGCAGACGCGCCCGCTGACCGAACTCTCCTTCTGGCTGAATGACGCGCTCTTCGGCAGGTCGCCGGTGGCGTGGCACGCCGCCGGCTTGTTGCTGCACCTTGCGGTGGTCGCCCTGGTGTGGGACGTCCTGCGAAAATTAATCGGCGACCGCGCCGCCTTGATCGCGGCCGCGATTTTCGCCGTTCATCCCATGATGACGGAGCCGGTCGCCTACGTATTCGCGCGCGGCACCCTGCTCGCGGCGTTGTTCTGCCTTCTCGCGATGCGGAGCTGGATCGCGGGCCGGTTCTGGATCGCGGCGCTGTGGCTCACCGTAGCGATGCTCGCGAAGGAAGAGTGCGCAGCGCTGCCGCTAGTGCTGATTTTGTTGCCGGCGCCGCGCAACTGGCGGGCGTTTTCGACAATGATTTTAGTAGCCGTGGCGATCGGGCTCCGCACCCTGTTGGCGGCCGCGGCGATTCCAGGCTCGGGTTCGGGTGCGCAATCGGGCATTTCTCCGTTGGCGTATTTTGGAGCGCAAGGAGTCTCCATCTGGAGATATTTGCGGTTGCTCGTGATCCCCTGGGGATTTTCGATCGATCCCGCGCTCGCGCGCCCGCCTTTGTGGATCGCGATCGCCGCGTGGGTCGCGCTTGCTGCGCTCTGCCTGATTCCTTTTCGAGGGCGATTCTGGTTCCTGATCGGCCTCCTGCTGCTCGCGCCGAGTTCCTCGATCCTGCCGGCCGCGGATCTGGCAGCGGACCGCCGCGTGTATCTCCCGATGGTCGCGTTCTGCGCATGCGCGGGTATTTTGCTCGCGTCCGTCGATCGCCGCGCGATTGCCGCGATAATCGTCGGCTTGACGGCGATATCCATTCACTATTCGATCCTGTGGACGAATCCCTACGCGTTGTGGAGCGAAGCGAAACGGCTGCGGCCGAATGCGCCCCGGCCGCGCCTGCAACTGGCGCGCTTGCTGCCTCCGCAGCAGGGCCTTGACGAGTTGAAGGACCTGCCTGAAGACGATACCGTGATCGCCGCGGAGCGGGGAAGATTCCTGCTTGCGCTGGGGCGTCCGGCGGAGGCGCTTCCCGTGTTTGGGCGCGCGCTCGCGCTCGACCCGAATGACCCCAAGGCAATCAACAATCGAGCCGTCGCCCTGGCGATGTTGGGCGCGCGCGAAGCGGCCATCGCGGAGTTTCAGAGAGCGCTCGAAAAAGACGCTTGCTTGTCCGATGCCCGCGATAACTTAGCTCGCCTCGGAGTGGTGAGTGCCCCTCCCGCGAAGTGCCGCTGATGGTTTCTATGACTGATAGCTTCTATGCCCGCTTATCCACATTCCGTATAGCCTTGTGAATCTTCTTCCACTGCGCCTTCTGGTCGAGTTGTGCGCGGACGTCCAGCTGGCGCTCCAGATACGCTGCCTCCCTCCGCATCTTCCGGTAACTTGAAAAACGGTCGAAGTCGAGCGTCCCGTCGTCGATGGCAGCCTGCACCGCGCAGCCGTCTTCGCCCGCATGCGCGCAATCGCGGAAGCGGCATTGCGCGGCGAGTTCTTCGATCTCGGGAAACGCGCCGTCGACGTCGTCTTCGCCTGCCCACGGCTGCAATTCACGCAGGCCTGGCGTATCGATCAGCAGCGCGCCTCCCGGCATTTCCAGAAGCTCGCGATGCGTCGTCGTGTGGCGTCCGCGGCTATCGGCCTCACGAACCGCGCCGGTCGACTGCCGATCGCGGCCCAGCAGACGATTGATCAGCGTCGACTTTCCCGCGCCCGAAGATCCCACGAACGCGACCGTCTCTCCGGTGGCGAGATAAGGCCGCAGCGCATCGATTCCATCGCCCGCGAGCGCGCTGATCGCGACCACATCTGCACCCGGAGCGATGGCTCGGACCTGCCGCACCCGCCCGTCGAGATCCTCGCACAGATCGGCCTTGTTGAGTAAAATGGCGCACTGCGCGCCGCTGGCCCGCGCCGTCGCGTAGTAACGTTCCAGCCTGCGCAGATTGAAATCGCCGTCGAGACCCGAGACCACGAACACCGTGTCGATATTGGCGGCGATCACTTGCGCCTCCATCGCATCGCCCGCGGCCTTCCGCAGAAAAACCGTCTTGCGCGGCAGCACTTCTTCGATCACCGACTCGCGCACGCGGACGAAATCTCCCACCGCCGGAAGATCCTCGCGATGGCTTGTTTCGTAGCGCACTCTTCCGGCGAGCGTGGCGAAGATTTCGCCGCCGTCCTCCGTGCGCAGGGCATAAGCGTTTCGATGTTCGATGGCGACTCGCGCGATCACCCGGCTCCTCCAATTACCCCTCTATGATATTGTTTCCTTATGAGAATTGGCTGTTTCACCCCGTTGCTGTCGCAGTTCCCTCTGGATAAAGTCTTCGAAAAATTGCGCACCCTGAACATCTCCACGGTGGAGCTGGGCACCGGCAATTATCCCGGCGATCCGCATTGCAAGCTGGAGATGCTGAACGATCGCGTTGCCTTGAAGGACTTCAAGACCAAGCTCGCTGATAACGGATTCACCATCAGCGCGCTCAGCTCGCACGGCAATCCGCTGCATCCGAATAAGGCCGTCGCCAAGGCTTATGCGGAGACCAGCCGCAAAACGATTCTCCTGGCCGAGAAGCTCGGAGTGCCCGTTGTGATCGATTTTTCGGGCTGCCCGGGCGATAGCGACAAGGCGAAGTATCCGAATTGGGTGACCTGTCCCTGGCCGACCGAATACCTCGACTTGCTCGATTGGCAATGGGAAAAGAAAGTGATTCCCTATTGGACCCGGCACGCGAAATTTGCCGAAAATCACGGCGTGAAGGTCGCCATTGAAATGCATCCTGGATTCGTGGTGTACAGTCCGGAGACCATGCTGAAGCTGCGCTCCATCGCCGGCAAGAGCATCGGCTGCAACTATGATCCAAGCCACATGTTCTGGCAGGCCATCGATCCGATCAAAGCGATTCGCGTATTGGGAGATTCCATTTTCCACGTCCACGCGAAAGACACGCAGATTTACGACGCGAATCTGCCGAAAACGGGCGTGCTCGACACCAAGAAATATACCGATGAACGACACCGCGCGTGGATTTTCCGCGCCTGCGGTTACGGCCACGCCTACACTTGGTGGAGCGAATTTATTTCCACCCTGCGGATGTTCGGATACGATTACGTGCTGTCGATCGAGCACGAGGACACGCTGATGTCACCCGACGAGGGCCTCACCAAGGCAGCGACTTTCCTCAATCAAATTGTGATCCGCGATCAGCCGACCGCGCCCTGGTGGGTCTGAGGAAGAAGTAGCCAGTAGCCGGGAGCCAGTAGCCAGTAGAAATTAGTCGAAATCGAAATCCCGCTTGGGCGGAGGCTCGTCCGGATTTTCCTTGGCGATTTTCAGCATCTCGTCGAATTTCTTGCTCAGAACGTCGTGATGGCTCTTATGTTCCTTCACCGACTTCTTGAAAATCTCTTCCCGCCGTCCGGGCTCACCCTTTAGCTTTTGTACCGCGGCCTCGAGGTCGGTGATGGTCGGCGGTTTGACGTGCTCTTTATGGCGGATCACGGCGGATGTCTCGGGGTCGATGTGCAGCTCGGCCTGGCAACAGGGGCATGTGACGACGATTAGCTCGGCCATAAATTAATGATAAGGTATCAGGATGCTTGCGGAATTCAAGAAGTTCATTATGCGCGGGAATGTCCTCGACCTCGCCGTCGGAGTCATTGTCGGGGCGGCTTTCGGGAAAATTGTGGCGTCGCTGGTCAACGACATCCTGATGCCGTTGATCGGGTTGGCGCTCGGGAAGGTCGACTTCTCCGGCCTGTTTATCAACCTAAAACCGGGGACGCCGGTCGAAACGCTGGCTGCGGCGAAGGTCGCCAAAGTGCCGGTGCTGGCCTACGGGTTGTTTCTCAATGTGGCCTTCGAGTTCCTGATCGTCGCGTTCGTGATTTTTCTGATCGTGAAGGGTGTCAATAAGCTTCAGAAACCCGCTCCCGCCGCGGCTCCGGCCACCAAGCCTTGTCCGGAATGCACCACCGAGATTCCTTTGGCCGCCAGGCGCTGCCCCGCCTGCACCGCCGTGATCGCTTAATCCAAAAAAAAGCCCGTGACCGAAGTCACAGGCTCCTTTTGACCGCATCAGGGAGAAGTCTTAGTTGTTGTTGCTTCCGCTGTCGGGACGGCGCTTGAGCGTCGGCCGATCGTCGTCGCCGCCCGAAGAACTGCCGTCGCCCGAAGATCCGGACCCCGGAGCCTTCTTCAACTGCGGGCGATTCGGGTCCTTGCTGTCCGTCTTGCGGCGGTTATGGAACGCCATCAGGCGAGCCTTCACGTCGTTGAACTCAGACGTGGTGACTACGTACTCCGGCCGCTCCTTCAGCATGGTTTGAATATTCTGCTGCGCCTTCACGATGCGCGCATCGGTCGGCGGATGCGTGGAGAAGACCTTGGAGATCGTCCCGGGCTTCTTCTTTTCCAGCGATTCTATCTTTTCAAAGAAGTCGACGAATGCGCCCGGATCGTAGCCGGTCTTATACATGTACTGAAGTCCCAACATGTCCGCTTCGGCCTCGAACTCGCGTGAAAACGTGAGGAATCCCACCGGGATCAGCACGCTGGCCGCCTGCCGGATCCCGTAGCCCGTCCAGCCGCCCAGAAAGATCAGCGGGATGGTGGAGAGCTGCGCGATCGTTCCGCGCGTAGCCTGCCTGGTGCCGTGGCGCGCGGCGACGTGGGCGATTTCATGCGCCATCACGCCCGCCAGTTCAGCCTCCGTGTCCGCTTTCAGGATCAGCCCGGAGTTGACGAAGAAGAATCCGCCCGGCAGCGCGAAGGCGTTAATGTCCTCGGTATCGATTACCTTGATCGTGAACGGAACCTTCGCGTCGGAATTGCGCACCAGGTTTTGCCCCACCCGGTTGACGTACTCCGCGATGATCGGATCGTCGATGATCTTGGCCTGACGCTCCACTTCCTGCGCCAGTTGCTTGCCGATGGCGATTTCTTTTTCGAGCGAATAGAAATTGACACCCCGGCCGACGTCCCGATCCCCGATCGCATCAGGGTTCTTTTCCTTGTCGTCCCCCGCGAACGCCGGGGCAGCAAGAAGCGAGAAAGAGAGCAGCAGAGCCGAACTGAGTCCAAAAGTGCGCCGCATACGGACTCCTTTCATCTAATAGTATATAGCTTCTTTAACCTGGGACGCACGGGGGTCCTTTTCCGGTACGAGTTTCTTCGCGTTTGCAATCTGGTCGCCGGGCTTGTGCAACGTCGGCGGCGGGGGACCCGCGGGCACCGGCTTCCGGTCCCAGTCGAGAGCCAGGAGCCGCGCCTGAATGTCGTTAAACTCAGACGTCGTGACCACGTATTGCGGCTGTTCCTTCAGCAGCGTCTCGATATTTTTCTGCACGTTAACCAGCCGGTCGCCGGAGGTCGGGTGGGTCGACGAAAAGCGAGCCAGGAACTTGGCGTTCTTCCGTTCGTCAAAGGAGAAAATCTTCTCGAAAATGTCGACCATGCCGAGCGGATCGTACCCGGCCTTATACAGATATTGCAGCCCCAGCAGGTCCGCCTCCGCCTCAAAGCCCCGTTGAACGGCCAGGAACCCGAGCGGCATCATTGCGTTGCTGGCGCCCATGGCGCAAAGGCCTCCCCATCCGCCCAGGAAAATCAGAGGGATGGTGGTCAACTGCGTGATTTGTCCCTGGGTCGCCTGACGGGTCCCGTGGCGCGCCGCGACGTGGGCGATTTCATGCGCCAGCGCGGCGGCCAGTTCGGCCTCCGTATCGGCCGTGCGGATCAGCCCGGTCTGGACGTAAATGAACCCACCCGGCAGAGTGATCGCGTTGGGTTCGTCGCCTTCAATCACCTTGATGGTGACGGGAATTTTCGCGTCCGAATGCCCCACCAGCTTCTGGCCGATCCGGTTGACATATTCGCTGATGGCTTTATCGGTGACCAGCGTCGAGTGCCGCTCCAGCTCCTGGGAGAGCTGTTTGCCAACCGCTATCTCCCGCTCCATGGAGAAGAAGTTAATGCCCCTCGAAACATTGCGAGTGCCGATCTGGTCGGGATCTTTTTTGGCGTCTTGCGCGGGCAGGCGCAGCGTAACGAGGATGGCGAGCAGGCACACGCGCTGCATACATCTATAACGTACCATCGAATAAATGGATTACGACAACTTTTCCGAGCTGCGGGCGCAGTTTCCTGTAACAGAATCGTTAATTTATCTGAATCATGCGGCCGTGGCGCCCCTGGTGCGCCCGGCGGCCGAGGCGATGAAGCGGTTTTCAGACGACGGGATGCTTTTTGGCTCACTCCATTATCAGACCTGGCTCGACGCCTATGAAGGCGTGCGCCTCGCCGCGGCCCGGCTAGTGAATGTAACGCCCCAGGAGATCGCGCTCCTGAAGAACACCTCGGAAGGAATCGCCACCGTCGCCATGGGACTCGACTGGCGCCCCGGCGATCGGATCGTTGCGTTTACTGGCGAATTTCCAGCCAACCAGTACCCCTGGCAGAGGCTCGAAAAATCGAAAGGTGTCAAAATCGATTGGCTGTCGGTGACCGATCCGCTCGAAACCATAGACCGGGCGGCGAAGGGCGCGCGCCTCCTGGCCATCAGTTTCGTCCAGTATCTGACTGGCTACCGCGCCGACGTCCAGGCCATCGGGGAGATTTGCCGCCGCCACGGCGTGATATATTTCGTCGACGCGATTCAAGGCCTGGGCGTTTTTCCGCTGGATGCCCGCGCCTGCCATATCGACGCCCTGGCAGCCGACGGCCATAAATGGCTGCTCGGCCCAGAGGGCTGCGCCGTTCTGTACATTTCGCGCGAATTGCAGGAGCAGGTCGAGCCGGTGGAGTTCGGCTGGACCAACGTCGCCGGCTATAACGATTACGGGGCCCGCGATATGGCTCTTCGCCCGGACGCCGGCCGCTACGAATGCGGGACCTTGAACACTATCGGCTGCTTCGGTCTGCGGGCGTCCATGGAATTTCTTCTCGCAGTCGGAGCGGACCGGATGGGGCCGATGATTCAGGCGCTGGGCGACCGGATCGCCGAAGGCGCTCGCCGCAAAGGCTACGAGGTGCTCAGCCACAGGACCCCCGAAACCGGCGCCGGCATAGTGAGCTTCCGCAAATCCGGCGTGGAGTCGACCGCGGTGGTCGCGCATTTAAAGGAACAAAAAATCTCTGCCGCCGCCAGAGCCGGTTGGGTCCGCACCTCGCCCCATTTTTATATCACCGCGGAGGAGATCGATAAAATGCTCGCCTGCCTCCTCTAGGCCCTACCAGAGGATTTGAACCGGATATTTTTGAATCTGCTTATCGCAGGTGACGAAGGGAATCCCTTCCACCTGGGCTTGGGCGACGAGCATGCGGTCGAACGGATCGCGATGATAACGGGGCAATCCAAAATCGGCGAATACGTGGGAAGCCTCCACCGGCAAAACCCTTCCGACGCGTAAAAGCGCCATGTGAGCTTTGAGGAAGTCCGCGTTTTTTGGCAAATCGAGCCTTCCCGTGCCAACCTTGATCGCGATTTCCCACAAGCTCACTGCACTCAACCATCGGTTGTTAAGTGGATCCTCCAGCGCCTCGAACGCCTTTCGAGAAAGCTTCGACTGCTGGCCGGTAATGCACCATAGAAACACGCTGGTATCGAGCAAGACCGTCACCGGCTTACTCGCCAAGAAACTCGTCGAGTTCGCGTTTGGTCATCGGAGCATCCCAGCCTCTTTTGAACTTGATCAAGCCCTTTGCGCTCCCGAAGACAGGCTTGCGTGGTCGTTCCACCGGCACCAAGCGCACCATCGGCGTCCCTGCCTTCGCGATGATGACGTTTTCCCCCGATCGCGCCCGCGCGATGAGCTTTGACAGGTTCGTTTTCGCTTCGTGAATATTGACTTCCACGAGTTTAGTATACCTTAGCTAAGCTAACCTAGCTAAGTTATCCGTGCCCCAGAAACATCAGCCAGCTCAACCCGAAAATCGCCGCGATGAAGCAAGCGAAACAGTACGCCGCGTAGCGCACCCGCTCCCGATCCGTCTTCTTGGTGATAATCCCCAGCACCACCGACGTGAACAGCGCGAACAAAACGGCTGCCTCGAAGTTGGAAAGATTCATTTTCGGCATGAATTAATCCTTTTTCCCCGACGCGATTTCGAAGGCGTCCACCATCGCCAGCACATTCAGCAATCCCGCCGCCACCAGGAATTTAGTGCCGTAATCATGCACATGCCCGGCCACGTCCGGTTGATTGTAACCCAGCCACACCGTCACGAAATACAGGATCCCCGACATCAGGTTGCCGATAAATCCGCCCACGTAGATCACCGTGGTCAGCAGGTCGCCCGTTTGCGGTTGGAACAGCGCCCCGCGCATCATCAACCCCAGCAGGAACATCGCCGTCACCGACGCCGCGATTAATCCCCCGCGCCCCGGCCGCTTCAGCAGGAAATGCCCTCCGCCCGGTATGATCCACGCCAACACCACCGCCGGCAACCACTTGCCCACGGAGTTATTCACCGGAGCCCGATCCATTGTTGTTTCTGACACCTTTTTATTTTATCCGTTTCTTGATCCGCGCGCCCAGATCGGGCGCCGCACCCTCCGGGCCGGGCGGCAGCGAAATCACCAGCGTCCCTCCCGTGTCGGTCTCGCGCTCCGACAGCTCTTCATTGTCGACCTCCACGTCGTACGCGGCTTTAGGCGCCAGCCCCAGCACGAACACCGCCTCGCCATCGGCGCGAAACCGGTACTCCGGATCGCGACCCTTGATCAACACCGCGTCGCCTATGTGGAGCGGTGGAAACGTCGCGCCCGGACGCAGCGTCTCCACCTGCCCGTTGCGAAACAGTTGCAGATGGCCGTCGAAAAAGCCGATCCAGGTCGCGTCTTCATCCCAGCTTGAGCGCGCGAAAACGTGCCCCGACGCCGCGTCGTGAAACACCAGCGGCATCTGGAAATAACTCAACCCCGGCTGATAAGGATTGGCCCACAGAAATTCGTACACCACCCCCAGCGCGCCGCGCATCAGAAAACGGTCCTGCATCAGCCAGCCCTGCAAATACTGGCTCCCGGCCGCGTTGTTGTCGTAGGCGACCATGGCCAGCTCGGCCGCCCGCGAAAATACCGCCTCGGTCAAGTCCGGTTCGCCGTCCCGCGTGTAAACCGGAACGCGGTATTCGTTTTCAGCCGCCGAAAACGGGCTCGGGTAATGACTCACCAGGTGGTCGACCGGCAGCATGTTGAAATACTCCGGCGCCGCCTCGCGCATCTCGATTTTCAGATTGTCGTGGACGGCGTGCATCATTTCATAGAGCGCATAAATCTGCTCCCGTGGAATCGAGCCCGGGTTCTTCGCGATCTCTCCGCGCCACCAGCGGACGATGCCCTTCAGCACCGCCTCACCCCGATCCGGCAGCCGGTCCGCCACCGCGATCGCCGCCAGCACGCGCGCACTCTGCTGCGCCACGTCCCCCGCTGGACCGCTCAGACTTTTCTCCAGCTTCGCGGCAATCTTGTCACCCTGCGCTGGAGTCATCAGCGGCGAACACCAATCGAAAATCAGCGCCAGTTGCCGGACGTCGGTGTGCTTTTCGTCGGCCGCCCATTCCACCGCCTTGCGCCCCGCCGCCTGATTCTTCGCCACCCGGTAATCGAGCGCCCAAGCAAGCCCCTGTTCGGGCATCGGCGCGCCCCCTGAAACCAGCGCGTCGAACTGCTCCCATCTCATCGACTTCCGCTCGCGCTCCCGCTCCAGCAGGCGCAGCCGCTGTTTGGTTAGGAAAAGTCGGGGAGCCTCCGTGTAGACGTGGAAATCCTCGTCGTACGCGTCTTGCCAGAATCCAAGCGAGGCAACCAGCAGCAACGGCAGCACTGAAACCCAATTGTGTCATACCGACACACCCACCGGGGCCGTTGTCACGCCACCTCGCCCAGGCGCCCTTCGCAAGCGGCTGAAAAAATGGCGTGCGGCAATTGGCGGGGAGCGTGCTATGTTAGTTCTCGAATTGATGAAGTACCTTTGAAAACCTGCCCTCTGTTTGCAACAGGCGTGAACGGATGAAGCGAGTGGCTGATACTAGCGTGCTTGCGGGAGCCGGTGTTGATTTTCAAAACCGCTCCTTCCTTCGTTTGGGCGAGTTGCAACAGAGGGGTTTTTTTGCCGAACTTATAGTTTCTGCTGTAACAGTCTTCATGGATCAACGGTTTCGGGCCGGTCCGGCTTTAGTGGAGGAACTTAAAGGACGCGGGCCTCTACTGAGGTTTGGTTCGGACAGATGCCAGGATCCTAGCCCGTCTTGGGCGGACCGCATCGGAAACGGGAGCCACCGTCACCTCGCAGCTCCGAGTCCGATGCGGTTTTTTCTACCCAGCGCACAAGAAGGCCCCATGCGCAAAGTCGCTCCCGCTTTTGCAATTTCCGGTTCTCAAATAGGATACCTCGTTTTCGCCTGATTTCCTACTGCTTTGCGAAAGTACCTGGGACTTTTCCACCTGGAACCTCCGTCCCGGCCTATTGGTCCTAAGGCCAATCCCTGAGGCACACTGTCCGTGCCATGCAGGATCTTTACCTGGTCATCCGCTTCACCCGCAACTGGATTCACTACGGCTTTCTGGCCCACATAGCCATCTGCGTCTCGATCGCGGCGCTAGAAGGCGTCCTGGGGAAGTAGAGCTCGCCGAGTCCCCGCCCTCGTTATAACCTCTGGCGTGAGCCAGGGGATTCTGCCCTAACAGTGTCAGAAATACTTGCGTAACCCGCTCACTGCCGCCACCGAACCGCCATGCGTAAGCATGCGGACATGCGCAAATAATCACGACGCAGTGTTTAAAAGGTAAACCGGCCGCCGACCGTCGGAGCAAGGTTGTTGTTGTAGTTATAGGGGACGCCGGGCCCATGAGG
>JBEKOZ010000019.1:0-17223 GCA_049521275.1 Bryobacteraceae bacterium
TCCGGACCGAAGCCTACGATGCCGAAAGCGGAGGTCGGTATACCCTCGACAACGGCCTTCTGACGACGATGGTCCCGAAACGGATGTGGCGCGCCGTCCGCCTGATTCAGTCGCGCCAATTGGCCGACTCTCTCACCTTCCATGCCGATTTCGAGCAAGAAGTCGCCGCGACCGAAGCCTACGGCGGTCGATATCCCCTCGGAGGGACCCTGCCTGAGCCGGTAGACGGCGGGAAGACCGGGAAAGGCGCCTCGCTCGATGCTCCACTTGTGTTTGCGGCCCGGCACCACGTTTCGCCCGAGAGCGGAATGATCTCGTTCGCCGTCCGGATACCAGATTCCTCGCGAGGAAACAGCGTTCTTCTCAAACTAGGCGGCCCAACCAGCTTGGAACTGCGCGTGGTCAACGGCAAACTCGCATTGACTGGAGCCGTCCTATCCGCGCCCCCGTCGACGGCCATCGTAGCGGACCGGTCCTGGCATACGGTATCGCTGACCTGGCAAGGGCAGAACGTCGAAGTCACCTCCGACGGATCTGCCGTAATTACGGCCGCGCTGAAACAGCCGCTGGAGCTCCCCGGAATGGGTCACGGCCAGGAAATCCGCGACGAAAGCCGCCATGTTCAACCCGCCGAGATCACTTTCGGGCCGGTACAGGGCGCCGTGATCGACGACCTGCGCATGGGCCGTCGTTCGACTTTCAGACTGCCTTCAGTTGAGGGAGTGACCGCCACGCGATTCTGACAGCTTGCCAACGCTTCGATGCTATAATGAGTACCGTTACTCTGAATGACAACCGGACAATCCTTGCCATCCCCCCAGAGTCTTATTTCTCTTTTAATCATTTTCTTGCTGGTTCTCCCGTCCGCTGCGCTGGCGCAGACCCCAGTTCCGGCCGCGCCTGCCGCGCAGACTCCGCCTCCGGTTGCCCAAACACCACCTCCCGCCGTACCCGCTGCGACGACGCCAGCTCCGCCGAAGCTGATGAATCCCCGTGACAAGCTAAAAGTATTAGTCCTCAAAGGCGCGGAAGTATCCAACTTCATACCGGACCGCATCAGCAGGCCGGTGGTCGTCGAGGTGCTGGACAAAAACGAAATCCCGGTTGAGGGTGCTTCCGTCCTGTTCGAGCTTCCCCAGACCGGACCGGGAGGATCCTTCGCTAACGGCGAGCACTCCCGAACGGTCAAAACAGATTTGCGAGGCCAGGCCGCCGTTTCCTTCGAGATCTCGCCCGAGCAGGGCAAATTCCAAATCGCGGTCACGGCCACGGCCGGGGACAACTCCGGCAAGGCCACCATCTCACAGGCCAGCTCGCTGATGATTGCCGAGGAAAAAAAGCACGAGAAGCATCCCTGGTATACCACCAAGAAATTCTGGATCATCACGGCGGTGGCTGCGGCGGGCGCGACCGTCGGCATCATTCTCGCGACCCGCGGCGGATCGTCCAGCTCCACCCCCACCATCGTGATCACTCCGGGGAGTCCAACATTCGGCGGCCCGAACTAGATGAAACGATTTTACAGTGCCGTCCTTTTGTCGGCTGCCATCCTATGCGGACAGGCATCCGTCAGCGGGCCCCCGAGCGAGTACGTGTTTGACCCGGGCACCCAGACGATCCGCGCGATTATCGGTACCCCCGGTACCGCCTACCTAGGCAAATCCGTCGTCGCCGGCGTCCACTTCGGATCCGTCGCTCCGAACGGTCTTTCCGCGATCGTCGTAAGCGGCACCGCATCGGATCTCATCGCCGATCTGACGCAATCGCGGGCGCTGCTCCCGCTCGTCGGTGCCATGGATAGTCCGGATCAGATTCTATGGGCCCAGGATTCCTCCAGCGCAGTTCTGTTTTCTTCGCGCGCCCGTTCCTTGCAGTTCGTCACGCAAATTAATCAGCAACCGGTTGTTCATTCGAGCGTCGATCTTCGAGCGCTCGTATCGGCGCCTATATCGACTGACGGTCGTCGGGATCGTCTATCGGCGGCATCGATGGTGCTCCTGGCAATCGACCCGGCGGCGAAACTGGCCATCGTCGCGGCGCGTGTACTGGGCCAAAGCGAGGTCTATCTGGTCCAGAATGGTCTGCCGCCGCAATTGCTGATGAGTCCCGAGTCGGCCAGTGCCGCTGCTTTCGGCGCCGATGGTTCCCTGTACGTCGCGGACGGAACCGCGGGTCTGGTTTGGGCGGTTCGGACCCCTTCGGGAAGCCCGCAAGTCCAATCCCTGCCGGCGCCCCAGGGCGGTCTTGGCCAGCCGGTAGCCGTCGCGGTCGAGGGAAATCAGCTTTACGTCGCGGACGGCGCCGTGAATCAGATTCGCGTTTACAGCCTCACCACTCTCCAGCAAATTGACGATCTCCACCTGGACTCCGCGCCGTCCACCCTGGAGCCGTTCGCGGCGACTTCTTTTCTCGTAAACGCCCGCCGCAAACCCGCTGATCCAGTCTTGTTGCTCCAAACCTCGCCCGCGCCGAGCGTTATCTTCATCCCCTCAGGAGCGAACCAATAGTGCGGTGGCACCGTCTGGCCGTGTTGTCGAGTATCTGCCTGAGCGCCTTCGTGGAGCAGGCGCATGCGCAGACCTTTCCGTTCCAGCTGACTCTTCAACAGGGCACCATCACCAACATCGTTCCAAATGGCTCGACGCTCGATCTGGTCGCCACGGGTGTGGGCGTAGCGTCGACGTTCACTTTGACCGCCTTGTATACCGGGTCGACCACCGCCGTCATTCCGACTGCTCCGCAGGTCCTGGGCTCGACCGCCTTTACGGTGAGCCCCATTAAAGGTCTTCCTCTCACCCTAAAAACCGGGGCTTCCGTCATCCTGACCGTGACGTACACTCCCACTACCAACGCGGCGGAGGGTGCTCAACTGAACCTCGCCTTCACCGAGACCGCCGCCACCGCGACCGGAGCTTCGACATCCGGCACGATTACGCTGAACATCGACGGCTCGGTGCCGCAATTCCTGGTGAGTTATGCGCTCCAGGCGAATGAGAATATCATCACCATCGCCAGCGGCGGCACCATTCAGTTCCTCCCCACCGCGTTCGGAACCACCGCCAGCGCCACGGTGATCATTATAAACCAAGGCAGTGGGGCGGGGAGCGTCAATACCCTTGCGGTAACCGGAAGCGCTTTCCAGCCCATCGGCACCCCTTTGCTGCCGGCGACCCTCGCCAGCGGCGGCAACGTGCAGTTCGCGATTCAATACACCCCTACCGCCGCAGGGAGCAACGATGTCGGTGGATTGACGGCCACTTTCAGCGATGGAAGCACCTTCACGGCAGTGATTCAAGGATCGGGGATCGGGGCGGCCTACGCGTATACCCTGATCAACAATGGCACAAACTCCTCCATCACCCCCGGCCAGACCGTTAACCTGCCCAGTATCGCGGTCGGCCAAACGGAGTCGGTCATGATCCAGGTCCAGAACACCGGGAATGCAAGCGGCACGATCAGCGTGATCGCGGTTTCTGGCGTTGGCTACGGTCTCACAAATGTGCCCGTCCTGCCGCTCACGCTCGCGCCCAACGCCACGGCGTTGTTCACCCTGAGTGTGACCCCGTCAGAGGCCGGTCCAAACGGCGGCTCGCTGCGAGTCGGCAACGATGTCTTCAACCTGGCGACCACCGGTCTTGGCGCCAATCTGGTCTACTCTTATGTCACCTTGGGAACCACGAGTACCGTTCTTCCTACGGGAACCGTTCTGTTCAGCCCCGTCGAAGTCAGTCAGACTTCGACCCTTCCCTTTACCGTAACCAACACCGGCACCAGCGCGGCACTCATCGCCAGTATCGGAATCGGCGGCGGCGCCACCCCGTTCACGCTCACAGGCGTGCCTGCTTTGCCGCTGAATCTTCAGCCCGGCGCGACGATCACCTTTTCCATCGTGTTCGCCCCCGTCAGCAACGGGCAGGCAACGGCAAGCCTGTTGATAAATGCCGTGCCATTCACACTTTTGGGCTTTGGCACACAGCCACCGGCGTTACCGGCTTATCAATTTACAGGACCCAGCGGCTCCATTGGCCCTTCTCAGCAGCCCACCATCGGTCTCACGCTCTCCCAAGCGTATGCGTTGAATCTCACCGGCACCCTCACGATTCAGGTCACGCCAAGCTCCTTTGCGGCGGATCCGGCGATCCAGTTTTCAACCGGCGGAACGACCGTCGCATTCACCATTCCGGCGGGTCAGACGCAGGCTCTTTTCCCGAATGGATCCACCAGCATACGATTTCAAACGGGCACGGTAGCAGGTGGTATTACCATCACTCCGACGTTTGCTACTACCACCGGCCTCAATCTAACTCCCGCGAATCCGACTCTGCTCCAATTGACGGTGCCAAGTCTCGCCCCCGTCCTCCTGACGGCATCTATATCGGGTCAATCGGCGACTGGCTTCGTCGTGACCCTCAATGGCTACGTCACAAGCCTCAGCGTGTCGAGCTTGAGTTTCACATTTTCCGTCAAATCCGGCGCGCCCTCAACCACATCCACAGTTTCACTGGACGTATCCCAGGCCTCAGCCGCCTGGTTCGGCAGTTCCGCATCGACGTCCTTTGGCGGCCAATTCTCGATCGCGGTCCCATTCACCTTGCAGGCACCGACCAGCGCCAATGCGGCCACCGCCCTTCAATCGGTATCCGCCACTGCCACCAATGGGTTAGGTGTTTCCAATTCGGTGAGTACCCCATTTCCCTGAGGGGGAGTATCGGTAGATTAGCCTATTGCTAGCAAAGGTCTATTTGAGGGAAGATAGTTCTAGATATTCGCGGAAAAACGTATCTGTTAGGATGCGGCATTTTCAAACCAGTTGGGCATGATCGAGCCTCGGAGCTGCCCGTTCGCGGATGAAGAGGATTACTGACATGGGCGCGACGATGAGTCAACAGGCCGAATCGCTTGCACTGCCGTTTCAGGCATTGGCGTTCCTGCACCGTCCCACATTACCGGTTCCGGGAGGCCGCTCGGCAAAATGACGCCCCTTACGGAAGCTAGGCTCGCGTCACCGCTCGTCTCTATCCTCATTCCGGCGTACAATGCCGAGCGATGGATTCGCCAGGCCGTCGAAAGTGCGCTTGCGCAGACTTATCCCTTCAAAGAAGTGATCGTCGTTGACGACGGATCGACGGATGGAACCGCGGACGCCCTCCGCAGCTTTGGCAAAAAGATCCGCTTCATTCATTCCACGCATTTCGGCGGAAATGCCGCGCGCAACCTCCTGCTCGAGATGTCCAATGGCGAATGGCTTCAGTACCTGGACGCGGACGATTATTTGCTGCCGGACAAGATCGCCTCCCAGATCGAGGTGCTGGAGGCGAACGGGAATACCTTCGACATCATCTGCTCCCCCTACATCCTGCGCGACGAGGCCGACGGCCAGGAAATCCCGATCAGCCTCTCTCGACCTCTTGACGTCCCGTCGGAGTTTATCTCTTGGGGCCGTTTCTGGACCGGTGCCTTCCTGATGCGCCGCTCGGCGGTCGTCCAGGTGGGGCGCTGGAAGGAGGATCAAGTCGCTTGTCAGGAACATGAATTGCTCTTGCGATTCATCCGTGCTGAGAAGCGATTTGGGCTGTGTGATCATGCGGCGGCGGTTTATCGAAATCACGGTTCCGCAACCGTATCGAAGAGAGATCCGCTGCGCACAATCCGGCTGAGGATGGAGCTTACGGATGAGTTCGAGCGCTTTCTCCGGCACAATCAAGGGCTGAGCCCGGTTCATCGTAAACTGCTGTACACGGCTCGGATGGAGAGCGCTCGCAGCGCCTGGCCGTACGATCAGGCGTATGCCAGTGAGCTTCGAAGGCAAGCATCTGCGGAGGGAAGGCAGTGGATTTCGGGGTGTCCTGCTTTGCCGTGGGGTTTTCAGATCGCAGATTTTCTCCTTGGCTTCCGCCGCGCGCAGCAGATTGCTGCCGTTCGGCAGGGCCGAACCGTTGAGATGCCAGGCAGCCTGGAGAGCGGACGTTTCCCCACCGGGCCAGCGCATGTCCTGCTGGTGAATCAGTTCTTTTGGCCGGATGGCGCACCCACAGGTCTCCTGCTGGAGGATGTGGCGCGTAAACTGGTAGACGACGGGTGCCGGATCACGGTAATTTGTAGTCACGGTTCTTATCACGAGTCCCGGCACGACGAGGCTCCGCCGGTCCGGATACTGAAGCTTCCGGGGCTGCCATATTCCCGCACCAAAGTGGGGCGTCTGCTCAGCTGGCTTACTTTTTTGATTTGGGCGAGTGTGCGCAGCCTGTTCATTGGGCCGGTCGATGTGGTTGTGACCATGACCAGCCCCCCGGGGCTCTCTTTTGTCGGCGTGATGCTGAAGAGATTACGAGCGTCCCGGTTCTGGATTTGGGAGATGGATATTTACCCGGATGTCGCGACCGCACTGGGCGCGATCAAGTCAGATTCGAGGCTGGCGGTGCTCATCGCCCGCATCATGCACTCATTTCGCAAGCAGGCGGATGGGATTATTGCGATTGGTCCGTGCATGCGGGACCGTCTTCTCGACCATGGGCTGGACGCGAACAAGGTGGCCGTTGCAGAAAACTGGTCAGATAGCCAAGTCATCCAATCGTTCGATTTGCCTGCTGCCAACGTGCTGCGGATTTTATACTCCGGAAATCTGGGGCTGGCTCACGAGACCGATACGATTAGCAAGGTAATTCTCCATTTCCGAGACGCGAACAACGTGCAATTCGTATTCGCGGGAGGAGGGTCGCGGCGGCGGGAGATCCAGAACCTGTGCGATCTCCATAAGATCCGCAATGTCAGTTTCGAGCCGTACGTAGACCGGCAAAAGCTAGCCGAAAGGCTGGCGCGGTGCCATGTCGGCCTGGTCACTCTGCGGAGCGGATGTGAAGGCACTTTGGTACCCAGCAAGGCATACTCGTTTCTCGCTGCGGGGAGACCCATTCTCTACATCGGTCCCGGAGAGTCCACGCTTGCCCGCATCGCCGGTGAAGGCTGTGGCTGGCAGTACGAGCCGGGCGACGTGGAAGGAGTAATTTCGCTGATCGAACAGCTCCGCTCCGACAGGGATCTCCTGGAGGCGGTGTCTGTTCAAGCCCTCCGTATTTTTCACAGAAAGTACGACAAGCCGCTGGGCGTGCGCCGGGTAGCCGACATGCTCTTATCGGATCTGGTGGAGAGTCAGACAGCGCTCATCCCGGGAGTCGAAGCCGAGATTTCGGAAACGAGCCTGCTGCAAGACAGCGCGCCGCAGTAAAAAATCTTCCGTCTTGACGCAGCCAGGCGCGAAATAGCCGGACTCGTCCTCCATTGTTTCAGCAGCGCAAGTTTTCACTTGTATTGCGATCGCATTGTCGTGTATTCTTTGGCGAGTATCTCGGCGGCCCGAGGGAGAGCCTCCAAGATATGGAGGACCTGGAAAGCATGCGGTCGAACAATTTGGTGATGTCGATGCTTCTTGGTGCTGGTTTGACTCTGAGCCTTCAGGCGAGCCTTACGCCGATCGGTTTTGGGATCCACAACACCGATGGCGTCGGAGGCGGCAGCGGAACGCTTCTCACCCCGGGGCTCACAGACCCTGATGACACCATAGTTAGCGGGCCGTTAGGTCCCACAGCAAACACGAACGACGGCGAGTTGAGTCTCTCCACATTTAATTCCTTTTCGCTCACCAGCGGCTTTGTGACCGGTAGGAGCAGCCTGGACATATTCACTTATAACCAGCCGGGAGGCGTCATCAACACGGAGGCATTGAGGGAAGCGACCAAGGGAGTGACGCCGGAACCCGGCTTTTACGGCGCGTTGGCGCTAGGCCTAGCAGGTCTTGCCTTGGCCATGGCCCGTCGGTGCTCGGCCGGAAAGCTCGGCAAACTCTGATTTTGGACACAACTTTCCCTCACGAATCCGTTGGCCCTGGTGCTTTTCCGCCGCTGAAACATGTAAAGTATTGAAAGATTGGGGAGAAAGTCTTCCGCCTGGTCGGGTCATGGTTCGCCCTACCCAGCGAATCGTCGGCATGGCCCATTGGTACTAAGTACGCGTACTAAGTATCAGATTTATCGAAACTTCTCTTGATTCAGGACCGCTCCTAGGTTATCCTCTAATATAAGCACGCACAGCGGTGCTCGGAGGAGAGGCCTAGATGAAACGACGCGATACACTAAAGAGTCTTCTTCAGTCGGCAGTCCTGCTGGCGCTCGCCTGCGGCGTGGCGATTCCCGCGAATGCCAACATCGTGACGAATGGGACATTTTCTGGAACTATTCTCCAAAACGGAGGCCAGTATTCGGAGTTTGACACCGGGCAGACCTTCACAACAGGTGGTGCTTGGACGGTGATTAATGGTGTAAATTCTACTGGGACGAGCGGCTCGGTAGACTGGATCGGAACCTACTGGACGAATCCCCCTGGCTCTCAGAGCGTCGACCTCGACGGCGCCACCGCCGGAGGAATAGAGCAGGCCTTGACCACTACTCCGAACGCTTTTTACACCGTAACCTTCGACTTCTCGGCCAACCCGGAAGGCACTAACCTCGCCGGTTATAACGCGGTGAAGACCTTGTATGTAATGGCTGGCGATATAACCGACCCGCTGACCTGGAACACAGTAACGGAGGGAAACACCACGGGGAATATGAAATGGACCGTGGAATCTTTTACCTTTCAGGCCCAAGCGTCTAGTACCATGCTAAAGTTTATTAGTGGTGACGCCTTCGATAGTCATACCGGTCCGGCTGTCGCCGACATTAGCGTCGACCTCGTCAACACGACACCGGAGCCAGGGCTCTATGGCGCTCTCGCGATCGGCTTGGCCGGGTTGTCCTACGCTCTGATTCGCCGTCGGCGGGCTTAAAGTTATACACTTAGAGCATAAAGTTCTCGGGATTCGCCTCCAGAATCTGTTCTGCTTTTATTGGGCCGTGCGGAAATACGCAAATCCGCTGTTTCTTTCGATCTGTGCTCTGGGCGCCGTAATCGCCAGCAGTGGGTGTAGCACAAACCCTCAGACCTACGTCGATCGCGGCAACAAGTTCTTCTCGAGCGGCAAGTTTGAGGATGCCGCGATCCAATTTCAAAAGGCGATTCAAAAAGATCCCAAGCTCGGCGAGGCTCATTATCGTTTGGCTTCGGTATACCTCAAGCAAAACCAACCCATTCTTGCGTACCGCGAACTTCAGCGCGCCGCTGAACTCATGCCCGGTAGGGAGGACGTTCTTTCCCAGTTCGGCCAGCTTGCGCTCAGCATTTATAACGTTGATCCCGAGCGCCCCAAGCAACTGTATGACGAGGCAACCAAAGCCGCCGACCAACTGTTCCTCAAGCACCCTGACGGTTTTGACGGCAATCTGCTCAAAGGAGCGGTGGCGCTGATTGACCGAAGGTCTTCAGACGCAGTCGGTTACCTGCGTAAGGCGGTTCAGCTCAAGCCGGAGGACCGCGATGCGCAGCTTGGTCTGGCGCGAGCTCTGGCGCAGGACAATCAGGCGCAGGCGGGCATCAGTCTAGCCCTGGATCTGGTCCAAAAAGATAAGGCATTCGGCGCCCCCTACGATTTTCTCTTCGAGCAATACCAACTCGCGGGAAAGACCGCCGACGCCGAGAATATTCTCAAGCTCAAGGTTTCGAATAACCCAAAGCAGGCAGCGTACATTCTGGAACTGGCCCGCTTTTACGCAGCCGCGCAGAATCCGCCCGCCGTGAACGCAACGGTCCAGAAGCTGGTGGCGGACAATGCGGATTTTCCCGACGGCCGGCTGATTGCCGGGGACTTCTACAGCTCGGTGGGTCGATTCCAGGAGGCGTTAGAACAGTTTCAGGAAGGGCTGGGCGCGAAACCAAAAGATCCGCTTCCCTATCGCCGCCGGCTCGCCAGAATCCTGGCCGGGCAGCGGAAATGGCCGGAGGCCCTCGCGCAAATCGACGCGATCCTGAAGGAGAAGCCGGACGATCAGGACGCGAAACTGAACCGCGCGCTGGTCTGGCTGGGCGAAGGCAAGCCGCAGAATCTCGATCCCGCCATCGCCGAGCTCCGCGCGCAGGCGGCAAAACGCCCCAAGGAGTCCGGCCTGCATTTCGAGCTTGGAAACGCTCTGCTGCGTAAAGGCGACCAGGATGGGGCGAGGCGAGAATGGCTGGCCGCCGCTCAGCAGAATAAGAATTACCTGCCGGCGCGGTTGGCGCTGGTCCAGATGGACTTGGGGCAAGGCAAAGCGCAGGATGCGCTCGCAGTCGCCAAGCAGATGATCGATGTCGCCCCGCGCGATGCCCGCGTGAGGCTTTGGTACGCCACCTGCCTCACTGCGGCCGGCCAGTTTCAGCAAGCGCGAGCCGAGCTGGACCGCCTGGTAAGCCAGTTCCCTAAGTCCGCGCAAATCCGGTTCCGCCAGGGAACGCTTGCTCTCTCCGAACACAAGTACAAAGAGGCCGAAGACATTTTCCATAAGCTCGAAACTGCGGGAGTGGCAGCTCCCCAGGTGCTTGCCGGGCTGGCGGAGGCCTACCAGGGCGAGAATGAACCTGGGAAGGCGATTCAGTTCCTTGAAGGGGAGGTGAAGCGCAATCCGGACTCGCCGCTGTTACGTCAAGTGCTCGCGCAATTTGCCGCGGCCTCCGGGAATTACGATCTCGCGATTGAGCAGTATAAACAGGCTGCCGCGGCGGCGCCCGCCTCCGAGCAGATTCAGCTTGCGCTCGCGCTGGTCTATGGCGCGAAGGGGAATTGGACAGAGGCTCTGCCGATTCTCGAAAAAGTGGTTGCGGCCGATCCGAAGTCGGCCCAGGCAGCCCTGCAGCTCTCCCGCGCGTTCGTGGCGCAAGGCCGGCTGAACGACGCCAAGACCCACTATCGGCGCGTGTTGGAGCTGGATCCTAACAACCCGATCGCTCTGAACGACCTCGCTTACCTGCTGGCGGACGCGGGAGAGCATTTGGATGAGGCGCTTTCCTTTGCAAACAAGGGCTTGCACAACGTTTCGGATCCCACTATTAAGAAGTCGCTTTCCGACACGCTGGGCTGGATTTACTTGAAGAAAAACATGAATGACAGCGCGCTGCAAATCTTTGAGACGCTGGTGAAAAACGATCCCCGCAATGCGACCTTCCGGTACCATTTGGCGGCCACGCTCTATCAGAAGGGCGACAAGAAACAGGCTCGCGTCGAGCTGGAGGCAGCCCTGGCTGGAGAGCCTGGGTCGCCCGACGAACCAAAAATCCGGGAATTGCTGGCCCGGCTCTAATATCTCCTTCGTATCAATCACTTACACCTAAGCGTAGCGACGCACTCGTCCGTGCCGTGACCGCAGGGAGCGGTGTTCCCACCGACCACTCCACTGGGATCAAAGTACCTATAGAAATGGGGAAACAGCCAGAAGTACCGTTCTGATTTCAGAACAGTACTATTGTAATCAACACAAAACATGGTCTATATTTGAACTACAAATGTACGGTATGGCTTCCATCTGTTCTGTTTTCAGAACAGAGCTTTGAGGAAGCGTCGATGTACGGGGACTGGAAAATTTGATGATAAGACGACTGATATTATTAGCGATCCCGGCTTTGCTGCTATGTGTCAGCGCCAAAGCGGACATTTACAGTTTCACCTACTCGGGCGGTAGCGGCCCAGGGGCCGTATTCGGGTCAGGATTCTTTACAACGGGGACCCCCTACGGTGATGGCTACGTGCCCGTCATTTCCATCACTGGCACCACGGAAGCCGGTGCCATCACAGGTCTTGTGGGAACGGGAACAGACCCTGGACCGCTAGGCGACACTCCGGCCGGCGGCACGTACTTGAGCGTTGATAATTTTAACTACGACAATGCTTTTCTGCCGGGCAGCTCGAAACCATTCACCAGCTCAGGAGGCCTGCTGTTTGCCGTAGCGGACTCTGCTGATAGCCCGATCAATCTCTTCGGCGACGGGTACGGCAACACGTACGAGTTTTCTTACGGCGAGGATAGCATTGGGCCCGCCCCGAGTTACGGCGGCACTCTCATCACCTTCAATGCGACTTTAACCCCGGAGCCCAGCTTCTATGCTGTGCTGGCAATCGGCTTGGCCGGACTGGCGTTCTTCGTCAATCGGCGTCGCCGGAACGCCTGTCTCTGAGTCCCTCTCCGACCCTTTTTCAACCGCACAGAGTCTTCGCTCTCCTTTAAGAGATAGCTGACCTTCCAAGTGCGCCTTTGGCAGCCACGAACTAGCCTCGCAGGCGGCCCGTCTAGGGAAAATGCCGCAGTTCTGATTCCAATTGTTCTGATTTCAGAACAATACTATTGAAACCTTATCATACGCCGACATATACTTTAAGTATTACGGTACGGCGCTGGTTCCGTTTGTTCTGTTTTCAGAACAAAACTTGCGTCCGACAACCCGAAGTAAGGGATTGGGGGATTGATGTTAAGACGACTGATGTTGTTAGCCATCCCAGCTTTGCTGCTGGGTGTCTGCGCGAAGGCGGACATTTACAGTTTCACCTACTATAGCGGCGCCAGCTATGGCACCAGCTCCATATATGGGACAGGATCCTTCACGACCGGGACGCCCTATGGCGACGGCTACCTGCCCATCATTTCCATCACGGGCACCACAGAGCTTGGTGCGATCTCCGGCCTGAATACGTCCGGAGGCGCAGGAGAAAATCCCGCGGACGGTTACCTCACTGATAGCACCGGCAGTTTTTGGTACGACAACGCTTTCAGCCCGGCCCCGCCAATATTCGACTACTATGGTCTGCTCTTTAACGTATCGGGCGGCGGACCGAGCCCATATAACCTGATTAATCTCTACACGGTCGGGAACACCGTGTACGACCTTAATCTCGGCGAGGGGGGTGGCCCCACCGGCTACGGCACTCCCATCACCTTCGAGGCAACCTTAACCCCGGAGCCCGGCCTATATGCGGTGCTGGGCGTCGGCTTGATCGGGCTGGCGTTGTTCGTCAATCGGCGTCGCCGCAACACCTGACGGCGCTCGTCTCCGAGTTGTTCTTCGATCACCGAAAAGGCCCTTCGGCGGTATGGCCAATCGCGATGTTCCGTACCATTTGGCTGCCAAGAAATCGCCCGATAAAACAAAAATCTGGGAATTGTTTGCGGGCCTCTAAAGAATCGAAGATGAACAGACGACCATATTATTGCTGGCGGCCCCTGGGTAGTAATACTTCAGTCGGCAGGTCCTAGTCGTAATGGTCTGGTATATGCTTGTAGTTACAGGACGAACATCGTATTCTACTTAAGACCCTTTTTCCTTGGGACCACACGGAGGACAAGGTTGAAAGGTTGGTCGGAGTTTGAAAGTGCAACAAAAGCAGTCTTATCCGCGAGCGCAGTTGGCGTTAGCATTCTGCGTGTGTTGCTTGCCAAGCATGGCAAGCGTGCTGTTCAGCGACTTGGGAGGCGCAGGTGACGTCTACAGCGTCGGCCCTGGGTATACTTTGTCAGGTTCGGGATTCCTGGGTACAAGCGAAACCGATGCGGACCTGTTCCCGGTTGCTGGCATAGGCGGCCAATCCGTGACTGAAATAGATCTGGCAGTGATCAATATATTCGCTCCAGACACTTTCTCCGCCGCTATTTGGACAGATGTGGGCAACGCACCAGGAACGCAGGTCGCAGGCGCGTTCTGGGACCTGTCCACCACCGCCAGTTCCGGAACCTGCTGCAGCCTGGTTTCCGTGACCGGTATTAGCGGTGTTACGTTGACCGGTGGTCAAGAATACTTCATGGTTCTTAGTCCGTTGAGCCTCACCGACGACAGTTGGAACGTGTGGGATCAGAATAACCAGGGTGTCGACAATTTGGTCCTCTCTTCTACAAACGGAGGGAGCAGTTGGACAAGCAGCGGAAGCAGTCCACTGGGCGCCTTTGACGTCCTCTCGGATCCGACGGCCGCGCCGGAGCCAGGCTCCTGGTTTATGCTCGCGGCAGGGATCGCCGCGATCGCGATGCGCGCCCGATACAGACTCGCAAGTCAAATAATCCCGCTCACTCCCGAGTCAAGTCGATAACCGCTAACACGCGGATCTCGGGCACAGTAAACTCCGTCGCCACTCCATCCTGAGTCCAATCCGTAAGATGGGCATCCGCCACTCCCGAAACGCGCGGATCGCCTTTGGAGTACGCTCCGCGCACCCGCACACGCATCCCGAGAACTGGACGAGCATCATAATTGAGCAGAAACAGCCGCGTCAGGCGCGGTCCGCGCGTCAGCCGGCCGATCACGACCTCGCTGCCGTAGATCCGCAGCGAACGGTTCTCATCGCCGATCTGAGATCGAATCTTATGCGCGGCCACACCGGGGTTCTGCGCTTCTCCTGTTAAGCGCACATTCACCGGAAGGTTTGGGTCGGGATTCCTGCCGATTTTAAAAAGCAAGTTCATCCGCGTGAGGAGATTCAACAACTCGCCCGACGCATCCGATCCGTCGTCGACAACGCCGAGATCCGCCACGGGAGCCAGATCCGCGCCGGGAACGCTCTTCAGAAAATCGAGCATCCGGGCGAAGGCATCCGCGCCGGGCGCATCGGCGGAGATCAGCGCGCCGGCTCCATACGTGAACGCCTCGGCGGCGGCAAGCGCGGCGGTTTCGCCCTTCACGTGATAAACGAACGTGCGGCCGGGATCGCGCAGGATCCGCCAGCCGTTCGCGTCGATCCAGGGGCTGCGCGTTGCCGAGGCTTCATTGGCCCGGTACTCCACGCGCGGCCCGATCAACCTCACCGCATCGGCGGGAGCTTCAGCTCCCCCGGTCAGCAGGCTCGGCAACACCAACAGGGCGGCGAGCATCAGACCTCCAGAGTCGTCACTTTCATGCGATTCTTGTCGTACTCGCCGAGCCCGAGCTTGGCGGCGTACTCAATGTGCCCCGGTTCGCGGATAAACGTGTTCTTGTGGTAATTCTGTTGCGCGCCGGGGTCAATCTTCTCGGGCGACCGGTCCCACAAGGAAGGCGCCCCTTCGGCCTTGCGCTTTTCCTCGATCAAATCGAGCAGCAGCCGGTCGATCGCCACCGGGTCCGTGCCGAACATCAGCAGTTTCGGATGGAAGCGATACTTCTTCTGTTCCGAGAAAGGCCCGCCGTGCCAGATCGCGCGCAGGCCGTCCATGATATGGAGCACGCACTCGGACCGCAGCGGCTCGACTGCCGCCAGTGTCCCGATGAACGTAAGCGTGTTGGTTTTTTCCCGCTGGTGAGAACGCCCGACGTTGGAAAAATTGCCGTAGCCAAGGTTCTTCAGGCATCCGGTCACGCCCGACGCCTGGTGCTCCTTCGCATTCGGGACATTGATGATTTTGGTGAAACGCTCCGTAACCAGGCGCACCATATTGGAGCGGGTGTCTTCCTCGCCGAAAAAATCAACCTCGACATAAGTCTTCGGATCGTAGCCCAGCAGCGACCCACGAGGCGTTTCGACCGCGACGATCTGCACGCCTACCGGAACGAAGCGCTCGTAATGAACGCTCGAGAGCTGGTCGAGGAAACGCTCGTAGATAAAAATGTTTTCCGCTTTCACGCCGACGCTGAGCAGATTCCGGACGATCCCGCCAACGACGCGCGGGGAAGCGCAGATCGCGGGTGCGCCTGAACAATTCACCTTGATTCCGACCACATCGCTCGATGAAAAGAAGCCTGCCCACGCGTCTTTCTCGGCCTTCGCCCCGGTAAGGGCTCTCATGCCTGCCGACAGCATCTTGTCCACGCGCGCTTCATCCGGCCGCTCGGGATGGATATGCTTCGAGTGCACGCGGGCGACGACGCCGGGCAGCCCCGATTTCTCTCCCGCGGGATAACGGCTCACCACCTTGTACGAGGGAAGCTCGTCGGAGCCGAGCAGCGCGGGCGCCGCCGCGAGCTGCAGGAATGTTCGACGATCCATTATTCGCGATTCCCGCCCGGACTACCCGCGGCCAGCGGAGTGATCCCGCTGGCGGCCAGCGACCGGTTGAACGGTGGAATTTCTTTGTCCATCAGCGTTCGATACTCCGCCGTCGCGGCGGCCAGGTCTTTTTCGATCATGTCGGTCAGGCTGTAGGCCGTATCGGTCGGCTTGTAATCGGCGCCTCCGGCCACGTCGCCCGCGCCCGTGCCCACTTCGCCGTTCAGCCAGATCAGGTTGAAATAGATCTTGTACGCCGCGATGAAGTACTTGTCGTCGCTGGTGGTCAAAGCCCTTGACACCAGCTTATATTCGACATCCTGCATCTTCTGGTCCATGTCCTGAACCGACTTCAGCAGCGCGGCTTTACTCTTGTCGGGTTTCAGCATTTTTTGAACGTCGTCAAGCTGCTTGCGCATCCATTCGAGTTGATTGACCATGTCCGATGTGGTGTTAATATCGTCGCGAATACGGAGTTGCAGCTTCATCTGGGACATCAGGTCCGCATCGTTGCCGGTGCTTCCGGGGTCGCGCACAATTTCGAGCGGCTGCGTGTACGATTCGCCGTCCACGGTAATGCGCATGGTATATTTTCCGGGCGCGACAACCGGTCCCACTTCAGCTTGCGCCGCGCCCCAATGGGTAATGGCCCGCGAATCCTGGCCGCGGAAGCGAGGCTCTTCGAAGATGTGCGGATTCTCGGGCGGCGCGGTCCGCAAGGCAATCAGGCGTGGCGGATCGACGTGCAGATCCCACGCGGCGCGATTGAGCCCGGTATGTGCGGGCGCCGCGCGGAGCTGGCGGACCACTTTCCCGTCCTGATCGAGAATCGCCGCCTGCACCGGGCCTTTCGGCTGATTCTTGAGCTGATAGTTGAGGTACGCGCGGCCGCCCCCTAAGATGCGAATCGTCTCCCGCGGCTTAAATAACGATACCGACGTGTCGGAGCCGACCCCTTTCGCCATCTGCTCCAGCGCGGTAATGTCGTCGAGAATGTAGATGCCGCGGCCGTAGGTCGAAACCACCAGGTCGTGCATCTGCTTCTGCACCACGGCCCAGGAAACCGGCGCGGGCGGCAGGCCGTTCTTCAAATTGGTCCAGTGGCCGCCGTCGTCGAGCGAATAGAACAGAGAGTTGCCCGTTCCGGCGAACAGGAGGCCCTTGCAATTGGGGTCCTCGGCGACCACGCGGATATAGGACAACTGGTGCGTGGGCAGGCTGCCAGTGATTTTGGTCCAGGAAACGCCGAAATCGGTGGTCTTGTAGAGGAACGGCTCGCGGTTGTCCATCAGGTGATAGTCGACCGAAATATACGCCGTGCCGGCATCGAAGAAAGAGGGCTGAATGCTGGTGATGGTGCCCCACGGCTGCATGCCGAC
>JBEKOZ010000020.1:0-16817 GCA_049521275.1 Bryobacteraceae bacterium
GAACCCCCGTGCCGGCGCAGCTATTGTTGGCATTCTGCACCGCTTGGTCCGCTGCTTGTTCCGCCGCCGAGCCCTGGTCGCTGTCCTGCACGACTCCGGTTCCGAGGACAGTCATAAAGAAAGGCTTCGCCTCCGCGATCCCGATCACCCGATACCGCCATTGCCGCCAACACAAGAATCTTTTTCCGCACCTTTGAAATCTCCTTTTGTTGGATTTGAAGCGCCATCCGCTTCCACCCGGACATGTGGCAACGCGATCACAAAGGGGTAAATGTCTTTGCAAGAAGGAGTACAATCGTCGATCATGCGATTCGTGAGGCTGACCGTTCTGGCTCTTTCAGCTCTGGCGGCGGGGCTCAGCGCGCAGACCACGCGCATGAAGCTGGGCAAGACGATTCCGGGCGATCTGTCCGGAGGAGAGACGCATTGGTACTCTGTCAAGCTCAAGGCCGACCAATATTTGCAGGCGGTTGTCAGCCAACCTGTCGCCGCGGTTTTGATCGATCTTGAGGCCCCGGACGGGAAGAAGGTGATGGAGGTGGATACTCGGAACTTTCCGAGCAGGCCCTCCCGGATCGTTTGGGTGTCCGAGACGACCGGAGAGTTCCGCGTCGGCGTTAGCGGCTCGGGTCATTACGAAATCAAGCTGAAGCAACTACGCAGGGCCGTCCCGGATGATAGCAAGCGCGTGGAAGCCGAGCGATTATTTTTGCAAGGGCTCAGCCAGGCGCGCGGGAATGTCCGCGATCCACCGATCGCGACGTTTACGCGCGCCCTCGATCTCTATCGAGAAGTCCAAGATCGTGAGCGTGAGGGGGATATGCTGACTGCCGTGGGGTCCGCCTATAGGGATGCCAGCCAGGGGGATAAGGCGATCGGATACTATGAGCAGGCGCTGGTGATTCGGAGGGAAACCAAGGATCGCCAGGGCGAGGAACTGACCCTCAACGAGCTCGGCGTCGATTATGACAACGGGGGCCAGTACGAGAACGCAATCGGCTGTTACGAGCGGGCACTGGCGCTTGCGCGCGACATCAAGGATCGCGACGGGGAGGGTGGCGCGCTGAAGAACCTCGGCAATGCTTATACGAGCCTCAGCGAGTACGAAAAGGCGGCCGGCTATCAAGAGCGGGCGTTAGCGATTTTCCGCGAGGTCAAGGACCGCTATGGCGAAGGCGCGACCTTGGCCAACCTCGGCAGCGATTACGAAGAGCTGAGCCAACCCGAGAAAGCCATTGGTTTCTACGAGCGGGCACTCGTGATCTTTCGCGAGGTCAAGAGCCGCCGGGCGGAGGGAGTTTGCCTGTACGGTCTCGCCGGCTCCTATATGAGGCTGAGTCAAAACGAGAAGGCGATCGGATATTTGGAACAGGCGCTGGTGATGATGCGGGAGGTCAAGGATCGTCGTGTCGAGGGCCATGCCCTGAACGCCCTAGGATGGTCCCACACCCTTCTCGGTCAATATGAGAAGGCGATCGGCTACTACCAACAGGCGCTGGCGGTCGAGCGCGAGGCGAAGGACCTAGAGGCCGAAAGTACAACCCTGATCGACATGGGAACCACCCAGGCAGACCTTGGCGACTACCAGAACTCGATTGGCTATTACGAGCAAGCGCTGGCAATCAAGCGCGAAATCAAGGAGCGTTGGGGCGAAGGCACGGCGCTGGAGAACTTGTGTTGGTCCTATGCAAGCCTGAAGCAATACGAAAAGGGGATTGGCTACTGCGAGCAGGCGCTGGTGATTCAGCGGGAAATCAAGGACCGGCAGGGCGAAGGGGAAGCCTTGGAGGTCCTCGGCGGCGCTTACCGCAGCCTGCACCAGCATGAGAAGGCGATCGGCTATGAGGAGCGTGCGCTCGCGATTGCCCGTGAGATCAAGGATCGCAAGGTCGAAAGCCGCGCCTTGAACAACCTGGGCACGGACTACCTCGACTTGAGCCAGTCTCAGACGGCGATCCGGTACTACGAGGAGGCTCTGGGGGTCGAGCGCAACTCGAAAGACGGTGACCTGGAAGCGGGACCGCTCTCCGGTCTGATGGACGCCTGGCGCGCATCAGGAAGGCCCCGTCTCGCGATCTTCTACGGCAAACAGGCCGTGAACGCCGTCCAGACGATGCGCTCCGGCATCCGCGGCCTGAACCAGGATCTTCAGCGAAGTTTTCTCAAAGATAACGAAAAGCCTTACCACACTCTGGCCGAGATTCTGATCGCCGAGGGGCGCCTCGCCGAGGCGGAACAGGTTCTTGCACTATTGAAGGAAGAAGAATTCTTTCAATACATCCGCCGGGAAGCCGCCGAAGCTTCCTCTCTCAGCCGCCGCGCCGACCTGACTTCCGAGGAAGCCGAATACGAGAAGCGTTACCGCGAAATCGGCGACCAGCTCATGTCCATCGGCTCGGAGCGTGGAGACTTGCTCGCCAAAAAGACGTTGACTCCGGAGCAGACCGAGCGTCTTGCGCAATTGGAAAAGGATCTGGCCGCTGGAAACTTCACCTTCGAGCGATTCCTCGGCGACCTCACGCAGCACTTCAGCGGCAAGCCTGAGACGGCCGGGCGCATAGATATGCTGCGCGAGACGCAAGGCGTGATGGAGGATCTACGCGAGTTCCCGGCGGGGACCGTTGCGATTCTTACGCTGATCGGCGACGACAAGTTTCACGCTATCCTGCGGACCCCGGACGCGCAGAAGGCGTACGAGTATCCGATCAAGGCCGCCGATCTGAATCGTAAGATTGTCGAGTTCCGCCAGGCCATTCAAGATCCGCGCCTCGATCCCCGGCCGCTCGCTCGCGAGCTTTATAACATCCTGATCGCACCCATGGCCGCCGATTTGCGCCAAGCCAACGCGCAGACTCTGATGTGGTCGCTCGACGGCGCTCTGCGCTACCTTCCGCTCGCCGCTCTGTACGACGGCCAGCAATATTTGATCGAGCAGTATCGCGTCTCCGTAATGACGCTGGCCAGCGAAAGCCGCCTCAAAGATCGTCCTGACCAGGATTGGAAAGCCGCCGCCTTCGGCGTCACCAAGGGGTTCGAGGATGCCCCCGCGCTTCCGTCCGTTTTGGCCGAATTGACCGGCATCGTCAAAATCCTCGGCGGTGAGTCCAGGCTGGACGACCAGTTCACGCAGGCCAGCATGCGCCAGATTCTGCTCAAGCGCTATCAGGTGGTGCACATCGCGAGCCATTTCCGCTTCCAGCCCGGCAACGACACGAAGTCATTTCTGTTGCTGGGCGATGGAGGACATCTGAGCCTCGCCGAGTTGAAGAGGTCGGCGAACCTGTTCGGAGGGGTGCAATTGCTGACGCTTTCGGCGTGCAACACCGGTGTGGGCGATGGCGCGGAGGTGGAGGGATTTGGCACGCTGGCGCAACGCCAGGGCGCCAAGGCGGTGGTTGCGAGTTTGTGGTCAGTCGCGGACGAGAGTACTAGCCTGCTGATGCAGGAGTTTTATCGCATCCGCGAATCGCAGGCGGGAATCACGAAGCTGGAGGCGCTGCGGGAGGCGCAATTAGCGCTATTGCGCGGCGGGGTCCGAAACAACGCTGACGCGGAACGCGACCGCGGCGTCCTGACCAACCGCCCACCTGCTGCCGGTGCACCGAGCTTTTCGCGCGACGCAAATGCCCCTTACGCCCACCCCTACTACTGGGCTCCATTCTTCCTGATGGGAAATTGGCTGTGATAAGTGACTGATTTTGAAAGGTCACAAAAAAGAGTTCTCGATTTGCCCCTTTTGGCTCCAGGCGACGCATGTCAGGTCGGAGGCGCTGATGAGCGCCCAAAAAGGAACCGACTATGAAAACCATTCTTTGCTTGTTCGTTATGATGCTGGCGCCCACATTCGCGCAGTATAGGATCTATTCCGAATGGGTGCCGACCAATGAAAGCGGCGTCGAATATCGCTGGGTGGTGGACAACGAGTATCCGCGCGCGTGCACTGTCCAGTTCCGGGACTTATATAAGGACGGCGAGTCGCTGGTGCGCGCATCTATCAATTTTCGCAACTTCAATCATCCCGCAGCCGTTCGAATCGCGATGCCGGTGACGAACAAGAGCGGCGAGAGTCGGGAGCGAATCCTGCTGAGTTGCACTTTCCTCGATCACGTCTACGTCGAACCCACCCTCAGACGTTCCAAGCTGCGGTTATAATCTCAACATCAAGGAGGCACCCATGTCCGAGGCGCGCGATTGGGAACTGGCGGAGGGTACGCTCGTCGAGGCGTATCTCACGCGGGATCAATCGCCGGAGGACCTGTTTTCACAGGTATACCAGGAATTGCGACAGGTGGCTCATGCTTATATGCGGCGCGAGCGCGCCGATCACACGTTGCAGGCGACCGCACTGGTTAACGAAGCGTATCTCAAGCTGTTTGAGGGAGAAGCATTTCGCTGGGAAAACCGCAAACATCTGTTCTGCACGGTCGCCAGGGCAATGCGACGAATATTGGTCGACCACGCCCGCAGCCACAAGGCCGAGCGCCACGGGGGCGAGTTCCGCAAAGTGACCCTCGACGATCACGGTCCCGCGATATTTCAGGATTTGCCGCAATTGATTGGCTTGGACCGGGCGCTTGAAAAACTGTCGAGGCTAAATCCGCGGCAGGCGCAGGTGGTGGAATTGCATTCTTTCGCCGGCTTGACAGAGGAGGAAGCCGCGGAGGTGCTGGAGGTTTCACTTAAGACGGTGAAGAACGATTGGCGCTTCGCCAAAGCCTGGCTGAAGACGGAGATGGGAGTACAAGAGGATGACCCCGGACGACCTCGCGCGGATGCAAGCGATCTTTGAAGCAGTGGTTGACCTTCCCGTCTCCGAGCGGCAGAAGTATCTTGTGGAGGTTTGCGACGGCGATAGCGAACTGCGCGCGAACCTGGAACGGCTGATCCACGCCGACGACGATACCGTAACGATTGGCGGCCTGCGCGATCAAGTTCCTACGAAAAGCGTCAAGGAATGCTCCAAATGCTCGGGCTGCTACGACACCGCGATCTCCATTTGCCCTGTAGATGGCGCGCGACTTGACGTTGCGTTTCCGGGACCACTCTTAATAGATGGCAAGTACCTGATCGAGCGATCGCTTGGACGAGGCGGGATGGGCGCTGTTTATCTGGTGAAGCACACGGCACTCGAAAAACACTTCGCCCTTAAGGTGATCGCCACCGATGGGCCCATCCCGCAAGCCTTCCGCAGGAATTTTGAAAATGAAGCTCTCGCTTTGGGCCGATTGAAGCATCCCAACATCGTCGAGGTGACCGATTATGGTGTCGATCCCAGGCGCGGCGGACTTCCTTATCTTGTGATGGAGTATCTGGAAGGGAAAACCGTTCGGCAGGTTCTCCAGGAGCGTCAATGGTTACCGTTTCCCGAGGCTGCCACGATGCTGCGTGCGGCTGCTGCGGGCATTGATTGCGCGCACGCGAACAGCATCATTCATGGCGATTTGAAGCCGGCGAATTTGTTTCTCGCGCGACAAGTTGACGGAACCGAGATCGTCAAGGTTGTCGATTTCGGATTGGCGAGACTCAGGTCCCAAGAGCCGAGGGATCCAGTGGCAGCGGTGTCCGATTCGAACAATCAATCCACGGCGACTGATTCGATTCGCGGGACGATTGGATACATGGCGCCGGAGTTGTTCAAGGGCCAGAGCGCGTCGCGTCAAAGCGATCAATTTGCTTTCGGCGCTCTGGCTTTCGAGGCTTTGACCGGATCGGTCCCGTTCGGGAAATCCCTGTCCGAGGTGCGGGCGAAACAGCGCCAGCCCGCTCCGAACCCCTCCGCTTCCAATGCCGGTTTGCCGGCCGAACTCGACGCTCCCGTTCTCAGCCTTCTTGAGAGGGAGCCCGAACGGCGGCCCCCGTCCGCGTCCGCAGCCGTAGCTGAGATGGAAGCGGCGTGGTTATGCGCGGAGCAACGGCAGTGGCGAGAGCGCGAATTGCCGAAGCGATATTGGTACGCGCTGGCCGCGGCCTCGATCGCGATACTGCTTGCGGCGTGCTTGAGCCTCTTGCCGGTTGTCCGGAATCTCGAAAATGGAACGGTAGATGCGCGGTTCGCGATAGCCCCAAAGCACGCACCTGATCCACATCTGCTGGGGGTCGCCCTGGATGAGGATGCTATCGCGGAAGATCCACGACCGCTTGCGCAGTGGGACGGGAAACTGGCGGATCTTATGGAACGCATGCTCGACGGAGGCGCTCGCGGAGTTGCGCTCGACTTATTACTACCAGCGAGCTGGAGCGATTCACAGAGGTTCGCCCGCGTGGTGGAGCTTCATCCCGATCGCGTGGCGCTGGCCATTTTCTCCGAATCCGGTAAATTGACAGGAACGGAATGCATCGGGCCTCTGACAGAGGCGGTGATTGGTCAAGAACGCTATTTAGCGTTGTTTGGATTCGCCAACCTTGAAGAAGATGGAGAGGGGCGGATTCGGAAAGGGCGCGCTGCGTACTCGGATCTTGAAGGGAGGGTCCGTGCGACCCTAGCTACCCGTGCCGTCACCATGGCATCTCTCGCGCCGAGCGGGTTCATCCCGCGCGATCGTGCGGAGTGGATCGACTATTCGGTGTCGCCACGGGACATCCCCCGAATCTCCTGGAGCGAGGCAAGTGCGATTCAGCCGGCCTTTTTCAACGGCAAGCTTGTGATCATCGGCGAAGATTTTCCCGGGTCGAACGACCGCCATCACCTGCCCGCAACGGTGGACCCGGACCGGGTGCCTGGAATGGTGATTCAAGCGATGATTGCGAACACCATCGCCCGGGGCTTCCCCGTGCACGACCCTGGTCTCCCCGCTTGCCTTGCGTTGATGAGCACGGCGTGCTTCGGAACGATCGCACTCGCGCTACGGTTTCCGCATAAGCCCGCCTGGACGATTCTCGCCGCGGCTACCTTATTCAGCGGCTATACTCTAGCCGCCTTAGGAATATTTCGCATTTTCCGAACGATGCTGGTCCTCGTTTCGCCCGAAATCGGTCTGCTGTTGAGCGTGATCATTGCCTGGCAGCTCCGGGCGCGACTTGCGCACTATCCCTTGAAAGGAGCTTGAGCCATGTACTCGCGAGCCCTTCGTCAGTTCATTTTTCTGACACAATGCTCGTTCCTCTCTCAAGGCGCGGTCGCAGTGGTGGCATCGCTTTCGGGCGAAGCAGGTGCTGTGTCGCCCGGATCGCAAACCTCCACTGCGATTCACACTTTCGACTGGCTCGATGCAGGTGTGCGAATCGAAGTCCGCGCGAAATCTACGATGAGGCTCATCTTACGGAACGGACGAGCCTATGAACTTGGCGCCGGGGCGAACGCCACCGTCGATAAGGATGCTTTGTCGATTTCCAATCCTCCAGTCCGCGAATTGAATCGCTTGCCGCCTATGCCCCAGATTGCCGCCCTTCCCACGAATGCGCCCGATACTTCGGGTGCCGCTCCCATTCGAGGCGGAACTATTCTGAAAGGGCTCTATCCGGACCACGCCCCAGCAATCGCATCTCACGTGACGTTGAGTTTTGCGCCGGTGCCGGACGCTTTAAATTACAGTGTCATTGTCGAAGACGAAATGGGAAACATCCTTCTGCGGGTGACCACGCCGCTTACGAAAGTCGATGTCCCCGCGGATGCGCTGGGGCCAGGATCGCTCTACGCCTGGCGAGTTCGCGCGTTCGCCGCCTCTGGAGTGGTCGGCGAAGGGAGCGCCGAGTTCGTGACGATCTCCAAAGATGAACTCGATCGCCGAGCCGCTTTCGCTCAAGCAATCAACGCAGAAGGCGACGCGATGGGACTGGCTCTGATTGCCGGGGTCGACCGTGAAATCGGCTTGCTGGCCGATGCTTGTGATGAATTTGAGGCCGCGCTGCTCCTCCGGCCATCCGATCCAGGGCTCGACCACGCTCTCGCAACGGCGAGGGCCGCGCTAACTGCCGCGCGCGGGAGATGACGGTCATGACGATCCGGCTCATCCTTTTGTTCGTTGCATTCCTCACGAGCTTCGGCGTGTCAATACAAGCGGCCGAGCGTCGTGCGCTGCTGGTCGGAATCGATCGTTATTTGCCATACCCTGATGACCCGGGCAAAAGAGCTCCTTCAGAGCGCACGAAGCTCCGCATGCAGGAGATTCGAGGCACTTCGTCGAGACGATCGATTCCAACTCTGAGCGGAGCCGTGAACGACGCAGTGGCCATGAAGGAGATCTTGATCGACCGATTCGGCTTCGAGGAACGCAACATTATCCTGCTGACAAACGAGGAAGCAACCGCGGACCGCATCCTCACCCTGCTAAAAACTCACCTGATCGACAACGCAAATCCCGGTGATGCCAGTCTGTTCTACTTCGCCGGACACGGCTCGCGTATCAGAAATACAGCCGAGCGGAATAGAAATACCAGCGGATTCGATTCGACACTCGTTCCCGCAGACTCGCTGCTGGGAGTTCCGGATATACGAAGCAAGGAGTTGGCCAGGATCTACGATCAAGCTCCGAAAAAAGGCATCGCTCTTACCGTGATCCACGACAGCTGCTACAGCGGCGCCGCTTCGCGTGGTCCGATTTCGGCACGAAAGATTCGGTCACAGCCGGAAGATGTGGGCCTCTCGATCAATGACACCCTGGAAGTTCCGCTGCCGGAAGACGAGGGCGTCCTCGTGTTATCGGCTTCACAGGATTTTGAGCCTGCCGCCGAACTCGCCAGCACCGATCTTGGCGCAGCGCACGGCGTTTTTACATGGGCTCTGCTGCACTCCCTGGCGGCTTCGCCGGTAGATTCGAGTATCGACCGCATCTTCCAACGCGCGCGCGCTTTGATGCAATCGAGAGCACCCGACCAGGAGCCCGTTCTGCTGGCAAAGGAAGGCCGGAACGCACTGGGACTGTTCGGGCAGAAGGCCGAAATGGGCCGTGGCATGACGGTTGCAGCGGGCCGTGTGACGCGAGCGGCGATCAAACTGAACGGCGGTCTGGCAGCAAATCTCAACGAAGGTTGCGAGCTGCGGCGCGTCGGGCGGGGGGAACCGGAGATCGAAATCCGAATCACGAAGATCAACGGTCTCAGCTCTTCCGATGCGGTGATTGTTCGAAAGGCGAGTGAGGAAGCAGTTGTGCGGCCGGGAGATCTCTTCGAACTGGTCAAATGGGTAGCCCCTGATCGCGAGCTGATGCGTGTTTATATTCCAGGTCCCGCGTCGCAACGTGAATTGCGCCTGCTGGCCGAAGCTGCCGGCCAGTTGCGCACGCACGGAGCGGTTGGCTTTGTGCCCGATCCGACGGCGGAGGCACCTACTCACATATTGAGCTGGGCCGGATCCCAGTGGACCCTCAGGGAGAACCGTTTCGATGCACGGCCGTCCTCGATTCGATCGCTATCCGCGCACGCCGTCGTTCGTCTTCTGCCGAGGAGTCCAGCCCCGCGGCTTTTCGTGCAGTTTCCGCCCGACGAGGCGATTGGCGCCCAACTGAAATTTGAAAATGGCGCTATCGTCCCCGTCGCTTCACCGGAACTCGCCGACTATGTTCTGCTTGGCCGCCTGGAACCAGATTCGGACCGTATCGGCTATGCCTGGGCGCTTGCCGATCTTACTCAGTCTGATCTTCCCGCAAGAAGGCTCGCCATACGACCATTGCGAACCGATTGGTTTCCTGCCCTGCAGTCCGCTGTTTCGCTCAAGAAGACTGCGCTCGATTTGGCAAAGGTAACCGGATGGTTGAACCTGACTTCGCCTGCAGGCGAGGGCACCGGGCCTTACCAGTTGGTTCTCAAAAATACAGGAACCGGACGGCTTGTTGCATCGGGAGAAGTGACGGACGGCGAACAATACAAGCTGATGATTCGTCGACGAGGCGAACCCCGCGAGCCGCAACGGGTGTATGTGTTTGTCGTCGATAGCTCTGGGAAAGGCCAGTTGTTATTTGGCGAGAATCTCGATAACCTGTTTCCTCGGCCTGGGCAAGCCATTGCCGAGGATCTGGTGGCGCTCACAGGTGCGGATGCCGACCTGACGGTTGGAGCACCCTACGGAGTGGACAGCTACTTTCTTTTGACAAGCGCTACGCCGATCGACAGTCCGGAGGACATCTTCAATTTCGCCGGCGTCCGTACACGCGGCAGCGAGTTGCCTGTACTAAACCCGCTGACCCGGCTCCTTCAAAACACCGCATCGGGGCGGCGCGGCGGCGTTTCCGGGATTCCTGTTAACTGGTCCATCGAACATCTGTCGCTCGTCAGTGTGCGAAGTGGCCCCAAATGAACTTTGCGCACGAAAAAAGCCGGGCTGAGGTGCCCGGCTGAATTCTTTTGCACTGACCGAATCTTAGCCATTTATTCTCCGTCAACATCCATGGCCGGAGTTGAAGACCCGTTCCCCAGCCGCAGGTAACCCGCCGCAGCGCGCAACCTGACCGCTTGATTCTTGTCGTTAAACATCAACACGAACAGCGTCGCGGCATCCTGATCGCCAACCAGCGCCAACGCCTGAACTGCGGCGGCTCGTACCGACGCATCCTTATCGGTCAAAGCCTTACGCAGCATGGCGACAACACCGGGATCTTTGTCTTTGCCGAGCAACAGCGCCGTGGCGGCGCGGCTGGACCGTTTCCGGTGCGCCATGATCTTTTCCGTTGCGGACAACCCGGCGCCGAGGCCCGGTACTGGGGCCAACCCGGCTCCCTGCTTCACCACGACCATCATGAGAGCGTTCGGAGTTTCGATCGTTCTCTTCGCCTCCCGCATTTGCACGGCAGCGATTCCGGACGAGATTTTCGTCTCTCCGATTAGTACGCTCATCAGAAACTCACGGCCACCCGGATCGTTGAGTTTGAACAAGGCGGTGGCAGCAGCAAAGCGAACCTCGGCCACCTGGTCGTTCATGGCAGTCTTCAGGGCCGCGATACCGCGCTCGGTCTTCAGGGCCGCCAATACTCCTATCACCGCCATCCGTACCTCTACGTCCTTGTCGTTCAACATTGCTTCCAGTCGAGTCGCAAAGTGTTCCTGTCCAGCGACCAGTCTCAGAGCTTTCACGCTCTCCTTACGGGTCTCCGGATTCTTGGCCTTCATGGCGCCGGCGAGCAGGCTCTTTGCCCGGTCGTGATCGCTTACCGTCTGGCCGTTTACCGGCATCATGAGGGACGCCCAGATCATCGCCGGCGCCGTCAGTGCAAAAAATCGTTTCATGACTGTTATCTCCTTTTTCGGTGGGTCGTTTCTTCCGTTCCCGACTACTCATGCGGGATCAGCGCCCCAAAAGGGTAAGAAACTGGCCAGGAGATTTACTTGCCGGCCATCACCTTATCGGCCATCACCTTACCGGTTACTGGTTCTTTAGGGCAGTTTGCTGCCAATTCGCCACTGCCGTCCCACGCGAGGTTTCGACGGGACCTGCCAATTGAGGGGCACGGGACCGCGAGGTCCACGCCAACCAGCCGAACCCCACGAACACCTCTATCAAATCCCGGATCCGGCGCGCCAAGGCAAGAGCCAGGCCGGAGGCCGAAGGCAATCCGAACATCAAGAACGCCGCCGCCATTCCTGTTTCATCAGCGCCGATGTGGGCCGGAAGCCATGCGCCCATGGTCCTTACCACCCGGTTCGCAGCTTCCAAGGCCATGACGGTACCCACGTGAAGAGGAAGTTTGAAAACGACGATAATCACTGCGATTTCCGCCACCATCAGGATCTGGCAGACCAGTGCCACCAGAAGCATCATTCGAATCGTATCCGGATGGCGGGTTTCAAAGTCGCGAATCGCCAGTTCCACTCCCTCGGCCTGCTTCAGGCACGCGGGGCAACGCTTGCCTAACAGCCGAATCACGCCGGGTAGCAGCGGTTTTGGACGGGCGATGAAAATGAGTCCCAGCGCGGTCGAGGCCGAGACCAGGATCAAAGGAAACGAGTGGCGGCCGCCGGCCAGAGCATGCATCGCGCAAAGGGAGCCTGCAATCGCGATCACGCCGGAGCTGAACCAGGAGACGCCCGTGTCGATCAGGGTCGGCGCTGTCGTATTTCCAGCCGAATCGCCCAATAATTTGATCTTCATGGGCTCCGCGACCATCGGCCCCAGCACCGAAAGATAACCCATACCGCGCGATGCGAGACGCGCGCCGACCAGATCACGGGCTCTCACGTTGACCTCCTCCGCTCGAAGCGCGCTGGACCAGGTGTATGTCTGCAACCCAAGACGGATGGTGCCGAGACCGACCAGAATCGGCAACGCGATCCATCCGGCTGCCAGGTTATGTAAGAGGCCAACGAACCCTACCTTGGCCGCGGCCACGGCGAGTAGTACTAATCCGGCCGCCATGATGATGATGCTGTTCTTTTTCATTTTTCCCACTCCCACCTGCACGTGCGGTAAGGCCCGGGGAAAGGGGCAAATAAAAAAGATTGTGCGCGGTTTACCCGCTTTTGCCAAAGAATCCGCACGGGCTGGTGAAAGGGAACTTCACCATGAAAACAATCGCAGTCGCTCTGATTTCCACGCTGGCCGCATTCGCGGCCGAGCTCCCCGCCACCAATGAGGTTGTAGCCAGATTCCTGGCGCAGGACGCCGCTCGACGGGCATCCATCAGCACATATTCAGTGACGACACGCTACCATCTCGAAAACAAAAGCCATCGCGCGGATATGCTGGTCCGCTGGACACGTCAGCAGAACGGGGTAAAGCAATACCAGATCATCACCGAAGAAGGCGACACTGGGGTCCGCAATCACGTGTTCCACAGGTTGTTGGAAGCGGAAGTCGAGGCATCCCGTTCGTCCGAGCAGGAACGCACCTGGATCACGCCAACAAACTACACGTTCCAACTAACGGGCAAAGGGAATGTCAACGGCCGCGAAGCCTACGTGATGACCCTCACGCCCAAAATAGACGCAAAGTTTCTGACCTGCGGCCGCATTTGGATCGACGCACAGGATTACGCCGTCATTCAAGTCGAAGGCAGCCCGGCTCGAAATGTCTCTTTTTGGACGAAGAGCGTGAGTTTCGTGCAGACGTTCGAGAAGACCGGCGACTTCTGGTTCGTCGCATTTAACCACTCCTTGACCGACGCGCGTATCTTCGGGCTCGCTGAGCTGACCATCCAGTACTTCGACTACAAGTTCGAGGGCCGCTCAGCCAAAACGGCAGACTGACAACAGGCTCATCCGATGAAAAATGCTAGCCTCTCAGCCATGAAAGCGTCAGTCTTGTTCTGTGTCTGTTTGACTCAAAGCCAGTTCCCCATCAGGAAGAACGGTGCCCAATAATAAGGATGGCGATAGTCCCGTTCCTTTTTCGCGGCGCCGCTCACCTTTACGCCGCGTTCCGCTGCCGGCCCTTCGGGTTTGATGCTGCCGTTCAACAACCGCAGCTGCGCGCGGCGCAACGCATCCACCTTGGTGACCGACACATTCGACTCCCGTGCTCGATACAGTTCCCGCATCAGAACGCTCGTACTCTGATCCGCCACCGGCCACAGGCTCGCGATCACCGCCTTCGCGCCCTTGAGTTGCGCGAGCACCCCGAAACCCTCCACTTCACTGCCATCGGAATTCCTCACGTCGCCCAATCCCGTGCTACATGCCGAAAGCGTCAGCAAATCCACGCCAGCGAAAATGGTGTCGGCCACCTTTAGATCCGCCAGCCTCAGCTCGCCTCCATCGCCCAACAATAAAACGACCGTGTCTCATCCCCCGGCCGGAATTGAAAATGACTCGCCACGTGCACTACCGGATATTCGAGCGCCAACTCCCGATCCAGCGAAGCCCGCGTGAATTGCGCGTCCATTACCCGCTTCCCGTCCAGCACGCCCGGCTCGCCCGGCTTTTCCCGAACAATGCTGCGCAGCTCGTCGAAAACCGCGGGGAGCGCATCAAATCCGGGATGCGCCTCAGTCACCCAGAACGCAACTCCGCGCCATTTCGCCTGGGGAGCCTCCTTTAGCCGCGCATTGCTCGCCAGCGTGAATACAGCCGTGCGGTATTTCTCGATCAAGTATTGTTTACCGTCATGAAGTGCGGCAACCGGCACGTACCGCAACGGCCCGTCGAGCGACCACATCAACGTCTCCGCCCGCGCCTGTCTCAAATCCTCCGCCATCGCCTCCGGAATCAGAATGCGATACAGCTCCTTGGCCGCCGGCAGCGGATCCCTTTTCGGATCTTCGACCGCTTCGCGCAACGCAAAGATCTTCTGATTCAGCTCCGCCGCTTTGATCCTGGTCTCATAGGCGCGCTGCACGCGAGGCGTGATGAGAATCGCCACATACCGTTCCCGCGTCACCAGCGTATAGATCGCCACCGACCCATGTTTCAGATCACCGAGATCGGCCTTCAGCGCTTCGGTGTCGCGCAGATCGATCGACTCCGACCCGGACTCCGGCTTGGCCGCGAAGTGCTGCTTCAATCCACTGAGGAACTGCTGAAACGCCCGGTTCCCGGCCTCGAGATCCTTCTGGAGCTCCGCAAGCTTCCGCTGCGTCTCCGCCAAATCGGCCAGGGAAGGCTGCTTCCGGATCCGTTCGCGCAACTCCTCCATCTCCGCGCCCTTGGCGACCAGCGTTTCACTGGCCCCGCGATACCGTTCCGCCCACGCCGATTCTTCGCTCGTCAGATCGGCGCGCCCGGATGGCCCGGAGGCGCGCTCATGGCGGCGAACGTAATCGAAGAATTCCTGCTCTTTAAGGAGATTCAGAACCTGCTGCGCTTCGACGAGTCTGCCTTGAGAAACCAGAATATCTGCGAGACGCCGGTAGGTATCCTTCTTACTTTCGAGAAAGCTCTTGCGCGACTCCTCGGCAAGGCCGCGATTACCGGCGCGGATGCTTTGAATGACGTTGACTGCCTGTTTCCCGTAGAATGCCGCAAGGCGTGGCTGTTGCACGGCCTCATAGGACTGAAGAAGGCTATCGAGAGCCTCTCGCTCACGCTCCCGGCTCTTGATCTCGCGTGCGACCGCCAGCGCTAGCTCACCGGAGTCGATCGCCTTCTCGTATTGGCTCATCTTGCCATAAGAGATGCCCAGGTTGTTCAGTGTCATGCCCTCGCTATCCCGGTCCTTGATCTCGCGCGAGATCGCCAGCGCCTGCTCAAAGTATCCGATTGACTTCTCGTACTGGCTCATGTCGCCGTAAGCGACACCAAGGTTGCTCAGCGTCTCGCCCTCACTTCCTCGGTCCTTGATCTCGCGCGAGATCGCCAGCGTCTGCTCGTAGTAGGCAATCGCTTTCTCGTGCTGGCTCATGTGGCCATAAGCGATGCCAAGATTGCCCAGCGCCCCGCTCTCAGCGCTGCGATCCTCTATCTGACGGGCAATCGCCAGCGCTTGTTCGTACCATTCGATCGCTCTTTCGTATTGGCCGAGTTCCTTGTACACGACGCCAAGGCTGTTCAGCGTATTGCCCTCGACGCTGCGGTCCTTCACCTCCCGACTGATCGCGAGCGACTGCTGCAAGAATCCGATGGCTTTCTCGAAATCGCTCATCGAGGTGGAGACCAAGCCGAGGTTGTGCAGCGCTTGACCCTCGAGCCTTCGATTCTTGACCTCGCGGTAGATCGCCAGCGCTAGCTCCCAGTTGGCGATCGCCTTTTCGTACTGGCTCATGTAGTTGTAAGCGCTGCCGAGGTTGTTCAACACGCGACCTTCGCTCGATCCTTGACCTCGCGATAGATCCCCAGCGCCTGCTCCCAAAAGCCGATGGCCTTCTCGTACTGGCTCATCGAGTGGCAGGCAACGCCGAGGTTGATCAGCGCGGAGCCCTCGCCTGCGCGATCCTTGGCCTCGCGGGCAATTGCTAAGGCTTGTTCCTGGTAACCCATCGCCTTCTCGTATTGGCTCAACCGCATATACGCTACGCCGAGGTTGTTCAACACGGCACCTTCTCGTGCTCGATCCTTGACCTCACGATAGATCGCCAGCGCCTGCTCCCAAAAGCCGATGGCCTTCTCGTACTGGCTCATCGAGTCGCAGACGGCGCCGAGGTTGATCAGCGCGGAGCCCTCGCCTGCCCGATCCCCGGCCACCCGCCACGCCTCCAGCGCCTTGCCGGAGTCCGCAAACGCCCGATCCCAACTGTACTTTGCAGCACGCATTCTGCCGCTGGCAGAAAACGCACGAGCCTGCCGCCGAACGATCCCCAGCCGCCCGAACGCCCCCGCAAACTCCTCCATCTCCTCCGCGGAGTCGGCCGAGTTTGCCGCAAGGAGTTGCCGAAACCGTGCGTCGGCTTGGGCAACCTCACGATCACGCGGATCCGCTGCGCGCCGCACCGCAAGCCGCAGCACGTAATCTCCCGCAGCTCCTTCGCGAACAGCCCGAACCTCCAGCCCGTACTCGCCGCCTGCATCCGCCAGCTGAATCAGCAACTCCGTCCCGCCGATCCCAAGGTCATTCACTTCCTGAATCTGCTTGCCATCAGGCCCAGCCAGGCGCAGCACCAGATCCACGCTCGTCTGCTCCGCTAGAATCTCGACATACTCGCCCTTGTTCAGATCCAGTGTGAAAGAATCCGGGCCGCCCCCCATTCGCCGATGGTCAGGCTTGCCGGTTTCCAGACGAATCTGTGCCGCCGAGATCGCCGCCAGCGACAAAAGCACGCCGATCGTTGCTCGCATGCGGCACATTATATCTTGAAGCTGTGTCGCCGGGGCTCCGGAGGGCCCGCAGAAGGCCGGAAAGCCTTGCGCTGCGGCGACCCCAAGTTCGCCGATAAGGCACCACAACGTGCCGATAGCTGCAACGAGGAACGCAATCATCATGCGGTATGGCGTGATGGGCAGTCGGTGCGGCTCCAAACAATGAGGTTTGAAACCTGGACGCTAACGATTGTCGCGTAGAACCGTCAGATCCGCATTTCCGT
>JBEKOZ010000021.1:0-16688 GCA_049521275.1 Bryobacteraceae bacterium
GAAACGAGGCGTGTGATCGCCAACGCCCGTAAGGATCTGCGTCCCGATATCGAGGAGCAGGTCCGCCGAAACATCGAAGAATTGCGCCGCCCGTCTCTGCGGCGCGTGATCAACGCCACCGGCGTCGTGCTGCACACCAACCTCGGCCGAGCCCCCGGCGCCGACGGTTATTCGAACCTCGAATACGATCTCGAGCAAGGCAGGCGCGGCAAACGAGACGTTCACACGAGCCCGCTGATCGAACGGCTGACCGGTAAACCCGGCATCGTCGTGAATAATAACGCCGCTGCCGTTCTGCTAGCGCTGAGCGAACTCGCCTCCGGCGGCGAAGCGATCGTGAGCCGCGGCGAACTGATCGAGATCGGCGACGGCTTCCGCATCCCGGACATCATGAAAGCCTCGGGCGCGACGCTCGCCGAGGTCGGCACCACCAATCGCACGCATCTCGATGATTACCGTGCCGCAATTAACGATCGGACGCGCGTGATCATGCGAGTTCATCCCAGCAATTTTCATATCGAAGGCTTCACCTCGAAGCCTCGCCTCAATGAGCTCGCGGCCCTGGCACGCGAGCGCCATCTCCCTTTATATGAAGATCTTGGCAGCGGCTGCGTGGCAGAACTTCCCGGCATCCGCGAGCCCCTGGTTCGGGAGAGCCTCGATGCCGGAGTGAACCTAGTCTCGTTCAGCGGCGACAAGCTGCTAGGCGGCCAGCAGGCCGGATTCCTCGCCGGAGACGCCGATCTGGTCGCCAGAACGCGAAAAAATCCGCTGTATCGAGCCTTAAGAGTCGATAAAGTGATCATTAAGGGCCTCCATGAGACCTTAACGCGCCATATTTTCGCAAAATATGACGAGATTCCAGCCTTAAGAATGCTCCTGCTGAGCGCGGATGAGATTCGCGCCCGCGCCGAAAAACTCCGCGAGCTTGTACCTTCGCTAGAAATTATCGAAGGACGAAGCGTTGCCGGCGGAGGATCGACGCCCGATCAGTCCTTGCCAACCTGGCTGCTCGCAATTTCAGGCGATGCCGTGCAGATCGAAAAGAACTTGCGTGCCAGCCGCATCGTTGCGCGAATAGAAAATGGCCGCGTCCTGCTGGATTTGCGAACGGTGTTTCCTGAAGAAGAGGGCGCGCTTGTGGAAGCCTTACGCGCGCTCTAAATAAGTCTGCTCCGCGGTCGACACGCGGATCTTTTCGCCTTCGTTGATGAACGGCGGCACCTGCACCACTAGCCCGGTCTCGAGCTTCGCCGGCTTGGTGACGTTCGAAACCGTGGCGCCCTTAATTCCCGGCTCCGTCTCCATCACCGTCATGATCACCGCCGGAGGCAGTTCCACGCCGATGGGCTTGCCTTCGTAAAATTCGACCTGCAGCTTCAGCGACGGAATCAGGAAATAGGTCGCGTCGCCCAGCAGCTCCTTGGTCAGGTGCATCTGCTCGAACGATTCGGTGTTCATGAAGTAGAAAAACTCGCCGTCGTCGTACAGGTACTCCATCTCGTGCTCTTCGAGCGCGGCGCGCTCCACTTTATCTTCCGAGCTGAAGCGATGCTCCACCATCGTGCCCGACTTGAAATTGCGCATCTTGACCTGCACGAAGCCGCGCAGGTTGCCCGGCGTGCGATGCTCCATCTTGAAGATCGAGAACAAATCCTTGTTCCATTTGATCACCATGCCGGGACGCAGTTGTGTTGCTGAAATCATAAAAGGGAACCTTCAGTGTATCATGTGATTAAAAGCGCATGAAACCGCTGCTACTCATCTTTTCCGCCGTCCTGGTCTGCGCGCAAACGCCGGACGCGCCGAAGAAAAAGGTCTACACCCAGGGCCAGCACAATTTCTGGTCCTTCAAGGCGATTAAAGATCCCGCGATCTCGGCGCCATCGCCGATCGACGCCTTCATTCAGGAAAAGCTCCAGGAAAAAGGTTTGAAGCCCGCGAAACCCGCGTCGAAGCTGACTCTCATCCGCCGCGCGACCTTCGACCTAACTGGCCTTCCGCCCACCGAGCCCGAAATCGAAGCCTTCCTCGCCGACCAGTCTCCCGACGCGTTCGCCAAGGTGGTCGACGGCCTGCTCGCCTCCCCCCGCTACGGCGAGAAATGGGGACGCCACTGGCTGGACGTCGCGCGTTACGCCGATTCAACCGGCGCCGACGAGGACCATCGCTATCCTTATGCGTGGCGTTATCGCGATTACGTGATCGCCGCGTTCAATCGCGATCTGCCGTACAACCAGTTCGTCATGGAACAGATCGCCGGCGATCTGATGCCTCCGCCCGCCGGCAAAGAGGTCAACGTAGACGGCATCACCGCGACCGGATTCCTCTCGATCGGCCCGCGCCTCATCGCCGAGCAGGACAAGCCGAAAATGCTCTACGACTTTATCGACGAGCAGATCGACACCACCACGCGCGGCATCCTGGGCCTGACCGTGGCGTGCGCCCGCTGCCACGATCACAAGTTCGATCCCAGCGCCACCGCCGATTACTATTCCTTGGCGGCGATCTTCGCCAACACCAAATCGTTCTCGAAAATCGGCACCGGCGGCGTCTCCGATATTTATTACGCGCCGCTCGCTCCGGCCGACGTGGTGCTGCGCTGGATGGAGCATCAGGCGAAGCTGGCCAACCTGCGCCGGCAGATCAACGCCTTCGTGGAAGCCGAAGCCGAAGAGCGCGAAGCGCCTTTGCGCCCGCGCATCGCCGAGTACATGATGGCCACCCGTCATCCGGAGCGCGCCGCCGGTCTCGACCCGGTTGTGCTGGCGCGCTGGACGAAATTCCTGACGCCCGACAAAGACCCCAATCCTTTGTTGAGCAAATGGCACCAGGCGACGGCTGCGAACGAACAGGAAGTCGCGCTCGCATTTCAACATGAGTTCGACGAACAGTTCAAGGAGTACACTCAGCTCACGGCTAAGTGGAATCAGTTCCTCTCCGCGGCCACCGACGGCACCGCGCTCCCGGCCCGTCCACCGCTGAAAGACGCCGACGTGATGTTCCTGCGCGCGGTGATGCTCGATAAGGATACCGGTCCGCTGGCGCTGCCCGATCGCGAAATGGCGAAGCTCTATTCCGACAGCACGACGCTGCGTCTGGCATACATGCGCGCCAAGCTCACGGACATGATGAAGAACGGGCCGCAGGAGCCTCCCATGGCCTCCGCCGTCGCCGAAGGCAAGCCGGTCGAGCAGCATGTGCTGATTCGCGGCAACCCGGCGGCGCCCGGCGCACCGGTGACGCGCCGCTTCCCCACCATCCTCGCCGGCGACGATCAGCCGGAGCTGCCACCGGGCAGCGGACGCCTGGAACTCGCGCAGTGGCTGGCCAGCCCGAAGAATCCTCTCACCGCGCGCGTGTTCGTGAATCGCGTGTGGCAGTGGCATTTCGGCGAAGGGCTGGTGCGCACGCCCAGCAACTGGGGACTACTCGGCGAAAAGCCGACGCATCCAGAGCTGCTGGATTACTTGGCCGCGCGCTTCATGGAAGACGGCTGGTCCGTGAAGGCCTTGCACCGCCGCATCATGCTATCGGCCGCGTATCAAATGTCCAGCGACATTACCAAGGAGGCGGCGGAGCAGGACCCGGGGAACCGTCTGCTGTCCCATTTTTCGCGCCGAAGACTGGACGTCGAAGAGATGCGCGACGCGATGCTCGCCCTCGACGGGACGCTGGATCTCGAAATGGGCGGCACGTTGCAGCACGGCACGGGCACCGATGGCGAAAACAGCGCGGGACGCCTGAGCATCGATCCATCGACCAGCAAGCGCCGCACGGTTTATCTGCCGCTGCGCAGGTCGAATCTGCCGTCGCTCCTAAATCTGTTCGACTTCGGAGACGCGACCACGACGTGCGAAGGCCGGGCGCTCACCAACACGGCTCCACAGGCGTTGTTCATGATGAATTCCGCGTTCGTCAACGATCGCTCCGCGGAACTGGCGAAACAACTGGCGGGGCATGTCGATCTGATTTATCAGCGCATCCTAGGCCGGCTGCCGAGTGCTTCCGAGAAAGACGACGCGTTGGCGTATATCGAGAGGGTTGGCGAACGCGGCTGGCAGAGCTTGGCGCGTATTCTGTTGTCGTCGAATGAGTTTATTTATGTGGACTAAGCGCAAAGGCATTTATCGGCCGCTGATAAACGCGGATGAACGCGGATTTTCACAGGAAATCGCCGGTGTCCAATCTGCGTTCATCAGCGTTCATCAGCGGCCAATTAGGAACTTATGAAGCTCTATTCCCGCCGCGACATTCTTCGCTACACCTCCTGCGGCTTCGGCTCCGTCGGACTGACGTCGATGATTCAGGCCGCCGCCACCAATCCGATGTCGCCCAAGCAGCCGCACTTTCCCGGCACGGCCAAGCGCGTCATTTTTCTGTTCATGCACGGCGGACCTTCGAGCATCGACACCTTCGACTACAAGCCTTCGCTCGAAAAATGGAACGACAAGCCGCTGCCCTTCAAGCGCCCGCTGACCTTCGCCGAAGGCAACATGGGCAACCTGATGAAGTCGCCCTGGGAATTCAAGCAGCACGGCCAAAGCGGCCTGTGGATCAGCAGCCTGTTTCCGCAGATCGCCGAATGCGCCGACGATCTGTGCCTGGTCCGCTCCATGGTGGGCGATAGCGTGGCGCACGGCGGCGCGTGCCTGCAACTGCACACCGGTTCGAATACGTTCACGCGACCGTCGATGGGCTCCTGGGTGGTCTACGGGCTGGGCAGCGAGAACCAGAATCTGCCGGGCTTCATCACCATCAAGCCGACGCTCGCGCACGGCGGCGCGAAAAGCTGGAGCAGCGGATTTTTGCCCGCCGCTTATCAAGGCACCGCGATCGGCAACGCGGGCGTGAAGCTCGACGACCTGGTGAAAGAGCCGATTGAATTCTTAAATCAAAAGGGCCTGTCGCCGGAGCAGCAGCGTTACGAGCTCGACATGCTGCAAAAAATGAACCGGCAACACGCGGCAGTGCGCGAGTTTGACACCGAGCTCGACGCGCGGATCGAGGCGTTCGAACTGGCGTTCCGCATGCAAACCGAAGCGCCGGAGGCGTTCGATACCTCGAAGGAATCGGACGCGACCAAGAAGCTGTACGGCCTGGACAACGACGACACGCGCGATTTCGGTTGGCAATGCTTGCTGGCGCGAAGGTTGGTCGAGAAAGGCGTGCGCTTCGTGCAGTGCTCGCACAGCTACAAATGGGATCAGCATAGTGAGCTGGTGCGCCTGCACACGCATAACGCTCGCGAGGTCGACCTGCCGATCGCGGGGTTGTTGAAGGATTTGAAATCGCGCGATTTATTGAAGGATACGCTGGTGATCTGGGGCGGCGAATTTGGCCGCACGCCGGTCATGCAGGGCGGCGACGGGCGCGATCACAATCCTTACGGATACACCATGTGGATGGCCGGCGGCGGCGTGAAAGGTGGCTTCAGCTACGGCGCAACCGACGAATTCGGTTACTACGCGGAGCAGGATCGCATGCACCTGCACGACCTGCACGCAACGATTCTCTATCTACTGGGCTTCAAGCACGAGCAGTTGACGTATTTCTACAGCGGCCGCAATTTCCGGTTAACCGATGTAGCGGGAGTGGTGGCCAAGGGCGTGATCGCTTAGAACACGTAATCCGGCGGCTGGATGCCCTTCACGCGCAGGTACACTTCCGCCTGCCCGCGATGATGCGCGGTGTGCGTGAAGTAAGACCATAGCCATTCGAATCCGGTCATCTTGCGCGACGTCCCCACGACCGCGTCGAGCTTCTCGGGCGTCATCGACGCGACGGCCTGATTGCAGAAATCGAAGGAGTCGGAGAGAAATTTAACGGCCGTGTCCTTGTCGATGTCGACTTTCTCGTCCTTAAGCGCGTCCAGCAGCTTGGCTGGAACAGCGGGCCGCGTCATGCCGCTGGCAAGCGAGCACGCGTTGAGGTTCGCGCCGCCTACCTGCACCATCAACTGGCCGAAGCTCAGCTCAACGGGCACCGGACGGAAGCCGTACTGATCGGCGGGCATCAGTTTGGCGACGGCGATCGTGAAATCGCCAGTCACTTTCCAATGCTTCACAAGCGCGTCTTTGATAGATGTTTGCGAGTAGGCGGGAATCGCCAGGGCGAGTGCTAGAAAAAGTTTCATCGACCTCTCAGATTACCTCAACGGAGGTGGCGCACGCACTCGTGCGTGCCGCGTCGAGACTCGTCTCGACGCCTGGCGAGCGCTAATGGCTATGCGAATGGGACCGTTTCTCCCCCCGTCCGGATGCAGTGAGCCCCGAGGCGATCTGCTCCTCCAGCCACTCGAGGACCAGATCGAGCCCCTCGCCGCTCTTCAGATTCGTGAATACAAACGGCAGCTCTCCGCGCTGCTTTCGCGCATCGCGGTCCATGACTTCGAGCGAAGCTCCCACATGCGGCGCAAGGTCGATTTTATTGATGACGAGAAGTCCGCTGCGCTTAATGCCCGGCCCGCCTTTGCGCGGAATTTTGTCGCCGCCCGCGACGTCGATCACGTAAATCGAGGCGTCCACCAGTTCCGGACTGAAAGCCGCGGCCAGATTGTCGCCACCGCTCTCGACAAACACCAGTTCGAGGCCGGGATGCGCGGCCTCCAATTCCTCGATCGCTTCAATGTTCATCGACGCGTCCTCGCGAATCGCCGAGTGCGGACACCCGCCGGTTTCAACGCCGCGCACGCGTCCGGCGGGAAGCGTGCCCTGGTGAATGAGAAACTCCGCGTCCTCTTTGGTATAGATGTCATTGGTGACGACTGCTAGATTTTTAGCAGGCCAGAGGCGTTTGCTGAGGCAATCGACCAGCGCCGTCTTGCCGCTCCCCACGGGTCCCGCGATGCCAACTCGATATGCTCGCATGCGCTAGATGGGATAATAACAGCAAATGAAGTTGACCGCGATCTACATGAAGGTTCCGGAAGGCTACATTGCCTTCATCGAAGAACTGCCGGGCGCGAATACTCAGGGAGCTACTCTTGAGAAGGCTCGTGAGAATCTTCGCGAGGCCGCCGAACTGATGCTCGAAGCAAACCGCGCGATGGCGGAAGAGTCGGTGGAAGGCACGCCAGTAATCCGCGAAGCCTTCGAACTTCCAGCGGCGTGAAGCGAACCGATCTGCTTCGCCATCTCAAGCAGCGGGGTGCGAATTCCTTCGCGAAGGACAATCACACTGTCTATGTTAATCGCGCTGCTCGAAGATCTTCATCTGTCCTGCGCCACAGCGAGGTTAACGATTTCCTCGCACGGAAGATTTGCGCAGATCTGCAAATCCCGAAACCCTGAGAGACTAAAACAAAAAATATCGCTGGGCGAGCGGTAGAACCTCCGCCGGCTCGCAAGTCAATAGTTCCCCGTCGGCGCGGACTTCATACGTTTCCGGATCGACCCGAATTTCGGGAGTCGCCGAGTTGAGGATCATGTCCTTCTTGCCGATTGACCGGCAATTCTTCACCGCAACGGCGCGCTTCGCGAAGCGATCCTCAATGCCCGCCGCCAATGCCGCATGCGATACGAACGTCACGGCTGTCTGCGCGACCGCGCCTCCAAATGCCCCGAACATCGGACAGTAGAGCACCGGCTGCGGCGTGGGGATGGACGCGTTGGCGTCGCCCATCACGCTCCACGCGATGAACCCGCCTTTCAAGATCAGCTCCGGCTTTACGCCGAACATCGCGGGCTTCCACAGCACCAGGTCGGCGAGCTTTCCCGGCTCGATCGACCCGACCTCATGCGCAATCCCGTGCGTGATCGCCGGGTTGATGGTGTATTTCGCAACGTAGCGTTTCACGCGGCTATTGTCGTTGCGCGCAGTGTCGCCCGCGAGCGCGCCGCGCTGCACTTTCATTTTGTGCGCGGTCTGCCACGTGCGCGTGACCACTTCGCCGATGCGGCCCATGGCTTGGGAGTCGCTTGAAATCATGCTGAAGACGCCCAAATCGTGCAAAATATCCTCGGCGGCGATCGTTTCCGGGCGAATGCGGCTCTCGGCGAACGCGACGTCCTCGGGCACCAGTGGGTTCAAGTGATGGCACACCATCAGCATGTCGAGATGCTCCGCGATGGTGTTCACGGTGAAGGGACGCGTCGGGTTGGTGGAGGATGGCAGGACGTTCGGCATAGAGGCAATCCTGATAATGTCCGGCGCGTGACCGCCTCCCGCGCCCTCCGTGTGATAGGTGTGGATGGCGCGTCCGGCGATGGCCTTGATGGTGTCTTCGACAAAGCCGGCCTCGTTGATGGTGTCGGTGTGAATGGCGGTCTGCACGTCAAAATCATCTGACGCGCGCAGACACGCGTCGATCGCGGCCGGCGTCGAGCCCCAGTCTTCATGCAGCTTCAGCCCGCATGCGCCGCCGCGAATCTGCTCGACCAGGGGAGCTTGTGTCGACGCATTTCCCTTGCCGAGAAAGCCGAAATTCATCGGCCACGCATCGGCCGCTTCCAGCATGCGCGCCAGATTCCAGGCTCCCGGTGTGCAGCTGGTCGCTTTGGTTCCGGTCGCCGGACCGGTGCCGCCGCCGATCATGGTCGTGATGCCGTTCGAGAGTGCTTCGTAGATCTGCTGCGGCGAAATGAAATGGATGTGGCTGTCGATGCCGCCCGCGGTGACGATCATGTTTTCGCCGGCGATCACTTCCGTCGACGCGCCGACCACCAGCTCCGGATCGACGCCGTTCATCGTATCCGGATTCCCGGCCTTGCCAACCTTGACAATGCGGCCGTCGCGAATCCCGATGTCGCCTTTGACGATGCCCCAGTGGTCTACTATCAATGCGTTGGTGATGACGAGGTCCAGCACGCCTTCACCGCGCGTGGCGCGCGAACTCTGGCCCATGCCGTCGCGAATGACTTTGCCTCCACCGAAGGTGATTTCGTCGCCGTAAACGGCATAGTCTTTTTCGACTTCGATGATCAGCTCGGTGTCGGCGAGACGCACCCGGTCGCCTTTGGTGGGACCGTATAAATCGGTGTAAGTGCGGCGTTCGATATTCATTTCAAGTTCCGATGCCCGAGAATGATTCTCGCGCCGCCGAATTCCACCAATTCGACCTCTTTTTCTTCGCCTGGCTCAAACCGGACGCTCAAACCGGCGGGGATGTTCAGACGCATTCCGCGGGCGGCATCTCTATCAAAATGCAGGGCGTCGTTGACTTCGAAAAAGTGATAGTGGCTGCCGACCTGCACCGGGCGGTCGCCGGTTTGGCGAACGACTACCTTGGTCGTGCGGCGTCCGGCGTTCGCCGGGATCGCGCTATCTTCCAGAAAATATTCACCTGGTTTCATTGGATTGGGTCGTGCACGGTTACGAGTTTAGTGCCGTCGGGAAACGTCGCTTCCACTTGCACTTCGTGGATCATGGCGGCGATTCCGTCCATAACATCATCTTTTGAAAGGACTTGAGCCCCTAGAGTCATGATCTCGGCGACGCGTTTGCCGTCGCGGGCCCATTCCAGAATTTCGGCGGTTATGATGGCGATGGCTTCGGGATAATTGAGCTTCAGGCCGCGCGCGCGGCGTTTTCGGGCTACTTCGGCGGCGACGTAAATCAGCAGGCGCTCCTGTTCGCGGGCGGTTAAATGCATGATTAATACACCTTTCGCGGCGGCGGCAGCAGAGAAAACCGGCTGCGCAACAGGGCCAGTTCCGTTGCGAGATCCCGGCCAGTTTCGGAGAGCTTGCGGGCGATGACTCCTCCGGCGGCCAGGGTGCTGATGCCCCAGTCATCGGGTACGGTTTCTCGAAGTTCCCGCTCCTTAATCGACCATAATGTGCTCGTTTTGCCTTCCGATAAGACCATAAAAGAGGATAAATGCGTCGATTTTCCCATTCTCGCGAGGCTGGTCAGGGGCCGTTTTGACGGTTCGAGCAGAAAATCCTCGCGCAAGGCGGGTCGGCCGCAGATGTCGATCGCGTTGGAGATTTCAAGACGCTCCAGGGGGAAGGTGCACGCGAGAACTTCCCACCAGATTAGAGTTGCGCCACGGCCTAACGATATTGAGGTTCGCTGGATGTGACGCGAGCCTGCAAAGGGAATCAGAGGGTCGGGTAAATATTCGAGGGTCGCGCCGTTGCCGATCACGATGCGGATGTGCTGGCGGGAATCTTCGGCGCCGGCGCGGTGGCGATAGAGACGCGTTGCGCCGGTGGTGGTGATCTGCATGTCGGCGGCCGCTTCTACATCGAGGGACAGATGGTCGCCTGCGAGGATGCCTCCCGATACGTTATGCAGATGCACCAGGGGGCCGAAGGCGCGGACTACTTTCCACGGAGGGTCCTGGCGGAGGACTCGCAAAGCGCCGTCGAAGCGCAGCTTCAACTGATGAACAGGCGAGTTTCGAGCGTCGAGTGGCGCATCGACGCGATCTCCGGCAAGGGTGTGAAGCACGAGATTTCCTTCACCGAGGAGGCCTGCATGATGGCAGGCTTCAAATTCCAAACGACGCGGGCGGCGGCGACTTGGCCGAGAGGCATCAGACGCTGGCAGGCGGACACGAGGCCAGCAACCGATTGTTGCAAATATGCCAGGACTGCGGCGTCCTCGTCAATGGCTAATGCAGCGGCGGCGCCGCCGAAGGCGATGGAGTAGTGCAGATCGGGTTCGATTTGCAAGTTTGCGATGGAGTTTATGAGCTGCGCAAATCTGCGGCCGAGTTTGAGGCTGGCTTCGCGGGATTCGCGGGCGGGCTTGCGGGCGCTGAGTTCTTCGGAGAGGTCGCGGAGGTTGGCGGTGTAGGCGCGGCGGACGAAGAGGGCTTCTTGCGCTCCGGCTTCTTCCAGCCAGGCTTTGAGGAATTCTTCCAGGTTGTCCGGTAGGAGGGCGCGTTCGGCGGCGAGGGTTTCGAGGCCGAAGGAGTGGGCGGCTGCGCCGATGGGGAGGGCGGAGTCGGCTAGTTGAAGGAGGCGGAGGTCAGTCATTGTGGGGTTGAAGGGCCGGGGGGCGGCGGAAACCGCTTCCTGCGGTCGCGGCTCGGAAGGACGTCGGACGGCCGCCTGAAGGCGGCTGCGGGCTGAAGCCCGGCCCCACAAGCGGTTTGGTAGGGGAAGAACGCGGGTCGAAGGGCCTTGGCGGAGCCACGAGTGGCACCGCGGCACGCCTGGGGGCGCGCGCTACAAAGACAACACAAAGCACCTGGACAGCAAAGAGTAAGAAAACTGGCGGGGGTCATTGGATTGCGCCGGATTTGGTTAGCGCGTCTAGTGCGGCTTCGTCTAGATGCAGGACTTCGGCTAATGTTGCTCTCGTGTCTGCGCCTAGTTTCGGGGCTTGGTTCGAGACTGCGCCGGGGGTTGCCGATAGTTTTACCGGGGGGCCGGTGATGCGGGTGGCTCCTACTTCGGGGAACATGGCGCGGGCGGCGGATTGGGGGTCGGCGGCGACTTCGTCGAGGCCCCGGACGGGGGAGCAGGGGATGCCGTTCTCGGCGAAGAGGGCCGCCCATTCGGCGGCGGTGCGGGTGCGGAGAATTTCCGCTAGCAGCGGCTCCAGCACGCCTCGATTTTCGACCCGCAAGGCGTTGGTTGCGTAGTCGGGCTGGTCGGCGAGATCCGGCCTGTTGAGCGCCGCGCAAAACTGGCGCCAGAGTTTCTGGCTGGCTACGGCGATCACGATTTCGCGGTCCTTGGCGGGGAATCCACGGTAGGGCACGATGGTGGCGAAGCGCGTGCCCAGGGGCTCGGGGACGGTGCCGGAGCCGAAGTAGAAGGCGTAGTTGGAACACATGGCGGAGATCATGCCGTCCAACATGGATACGTCGACGAACTGGCCCTCACCCGTGCGATGGCGGGCTTCCATGGCGAGTTGAATCCCGATGATGGCGAACATGCCCGCGGTGATGTCGGCGACGGAATGGCCGGAGCGGACGCGCTCCCCGCCTTCGACGCCGGTGGTGGAGATGAGACCGCTGGAGGCCTGGACGATGAGGTCCATGGCGGAGTCGTCGCGGGAGGGTCCGGTCTGGCCGTAGCCTGAAATCGCGCAGTAAATGAGGCGTGGGTTGCGGGCGCGGACGGCTTCATAGCCGAGGCCGAGACGCGTCATGGTGCCGGGGCGCATGTTCTCTATAAGAATGTCGGCGTGGGCGGCGAGGTTGAGAGTGAGCGCGAGTCCGGCGGGGTTCTTCAGATCGATGGCGAGGCTGCGCTTGCCGGCGTTGAGGCCGAGAAAATAAGAGGCCTCGCCGGCGGTGAAGGGAGGGCCCCAGGAGCGGCCGACGTCGCCGGTTGAGGGGTCTTCAATTTTGAGAATTTCCGCGCCGTATTGGGCGAGGAGCATGGTGCAGTAGGGTCCGGCGAGGGCGTGGGAGAAGTCGAGGACACGGAGGCCCGAGAGCGGAGACATGAAGAGGTAGGATAGCGCTTAAATGACCGCCGATGAACTCGAATCAACGCAGATATGAAATTATGCGGCGAAGACGACTTGATGGCCCAGGCGTTCCAGGCGCGCCGCGACTCTGCTATGGGCGTTCGGCCACCAGGATCGATGTGCGCCCATCACGACCACGGAGTGCGGTTCGAGAATCGACTCGATGGTTTGATCGGGATCGCGGACGAGATGGATGTCAATGTTGGTTTCTATGGAGGAGTTCGCGGCCAGGGTGCGGAAACGGCGTCGGGTGAAGGCCAGGGGCACGTGGGGGCGGTCGAGAGGGAGCGGGTACGGGACCACTTCCAGCACGAGAAGGCGGATCCGCGCCGACAGGCCGTCGGCGAGCCGCGCGGCTGTTTTGAGCGCCTGCAACGTCTCGGCGATCGTCGTGTGGAGGACGACAATCTCCATCGTGGCTTGCAGGGATACGATGGACCGTACTTCTGTTGCCATACTTCGAGGGTATCCGGAAGGGCATAAAAGAGGTCTAAGAATCGGGTAAGGGTTTTGTAAGAGATTGGGCCGCTGATGAACGCCGATGAACGCGGATACGGCGCAGACGCTTCCCCGTGCCTTGGCGGAGTTCGCGGATGTACTCCTGAGGGTCGCCGATGTCCTCGCGATCACGCCAGAGGCCGATGATGGCGGTCATCGCTTTCTTCCGATTTGTCGCGCTTCGCATTGTGGTCATGACTTTAATCTCGCGCGCCACCCTCCGGCGGCATCCAGCTCCACATAGAGGACGCCTTGGTAGTCCGACGGCATCCCTACCTCTCTCTTATACAGTGCCACGACGCGGCGACGCGAAGTCTGTGGCGACTCGGGCGCTGACACTCTCGAAAACGTGGTGACGGAAACCCCTCCCTGCGGTCGCGGCTCGGTAGCGCGGCCGCCTGAAGTCGGCCGCGGGCTGAAGCCCGGCCCCACGAGACGCGTTTTCATTGCTATCAGTGCGGCGATTGGGCGCATCCAAAACACGAGTGTCAACGCGGCACGCCTAGGGGCGCGCGCCACAAGCTCACAAGAGTAGAATGATAGGCCATGGAACGGCGGATTGACGATCCTTCGTTGACGGAGACGGTGGCGAAGTCGGTGCTGCCGGTTTCTTCGAGCAGTTCCGCGGACGAAGGGCGATTTATTGCGGGGACGCTGCTGGGTGGGCGCTATCGCATTATCGGCCTGCTGGGGCGTGGGGGCATGGGCGAGGTTTACCGGGCTACGGACCTTACGCTGGGGCAGTCGGTGGCGCTCAAATTTCTGCCGCCGGAAGCGGCGGGGAACAACCGGCTGCTGGAGCGGTTTGCGGGCGAGGTACGCGTCGCGCGGCAGGTATCGCACGCCAATGTGTGCCGGGTTTACGATTTGGGCGAGGTGGACGGGGCGCCGTTCATCTCGATGGAATATGTCGACGGCGAGGACCTGGCGTCGCTACTGCCGCGCATCGGGCGGCTGCCGGCGGATAAGGCGATCGAGACGGCGCGGAAAATCTGCGCGGGCCTGGCGGCGGCGCACGACCGGGGCATTATCCATCGCGACCTGAAGCCGCAGAACATCATGATGAACAAGCGCGGCGAGGTGGTCATCATGGACTTCGGGCTGGCGGCGATCGCCGATCAGCTTTCGGGCGCCGAGGCTCGCAACGGGACGCCGGCGTACATGGCGCCGGAGCAGTTGAAAGGCTCGGAAGTGACCACCCGCAGCGATATTTTCGCGCTGGGGCTGGTGTTGTACGAGCTGTTCACGGGCAAGCGTCCTTACGATGCGAAGACGGTGCCGCAGCTGCTGTCGCAGCAGGAAGCGGGGCAGCTGGCGGGGATGACTTCGCAGTTCGCGGACATTGATCCGGCGGTGGAGAAGGTGATCCGGCGGTGCCTCGACCCAGATCCGTTGAAGCGGCCGTTGAGCGCGCTGGCCGTGGCCGCGGCGCTGCCGGGCGGCGATCCTCTGGCGGCCGCGCTGGCGGCTGGCGAAACGCCATCGCCCGAGCTGGTGGCGGCAGCGGGGAAAACCGAGGGGATGCCGCTGCGGCACTCGATTCCATACTTCCTGGTGGTGCTGGCGGCGGTTTGCGCAACGCCTTTCATCCGGCAGCACCAAATGGCGTTGATGCACGGCTCGCTCGACTATCCGCCGGAGGTACTGGCGCAGAAGAGTCGCGACATCGCGGTGGCGATGGGGTACGGGAAGAAGCCGGCCGATACCGATCTGGAGCTGGAGCATCGCTTTGACCTGGTCGCGTTCCTGAAGTCCAAACCGGAGCCGCGGAAGTGGGACGAGTGGCTGGCGGCGGAGGCTCCGATCATGGCGAACTATCGCGAGAGCCCATGGCCGTTGCTGGCGCCGCCGTTGGGATATGTGAACGCCGTGAATCCGGCTCCGGTCGCTCCGGGGATGGTTTATGTGGGGATCGACGGGCACGGCCTGTTGCGGGCGTTTTCGGCGGTTCCTTATGAGGACCAGACGCCGGCGGCCGCGGTGGACGCGGAGGCGGTGTTCGGCGCGGCCGGGCTGGACATGAAGACGTTCAGGGAGGCGGCTCCGCGGATGCTGCCGGAACACGCGGCGGATCAGTTGAAGGCGTGGAAGGGTCCGCATCCCAAGATTCCGGATATGGAGCTGACGGTGGAGATCGCTTCGTGGAAGGGTCGCATTACGCAGGTCCAGGTGGAGTTTCCGTGGTATCGCACGGCCGATCCGGTGGCCGTGAGCCGGTCGCCATGGTGGAAATTGCGGGACGCGTTTCTGAAGCTGTCGCTCGGCATGGCCGGGTTCTTCGGGATCCTGCTGGCGCGCAAGAACTGGCAGAAGGAGCGGGTGGACAAGAAGGGCGCGGTGCGCATCGCGATTGCCAACTTTGCGTTCGGCATGATCGCCTGGGCGGGGCTGATGCATCCGGCCGCGAGCGACGGCATGTTTTCGCTGCTGAAGAATATCGCCGGTGAGTCCCTGTTGTACGCGGCGATGCTGTGGGTGCTGTACCTGGCGCTAGAGCCGGCGGTGCGATCGCGATGGCCGCACGCGATTGTGACCTGGAATCGCATACTGGCTGGGCGCTGGCAGGATGCGCAGGTGGGGGCACACATCCTGATCGGCGCGGCGTTTGGGACGGGAGTGTGGGCGCTGACGAACTTCGTGTTGGCGGAGCCGGGAAACACGTTGAGCTCCGGAATCGCGCTGTGGCCATTGTTGGGGGCCAGGCAATGGGTGGCCTCCGCCGTGGTGATAGCCCAGGACGGGCTGATCGTCGGATTGGTGGGATTTTTCTCCATTTTCGGACTGCGGCAGATCCTTAAAAAGGACTGGCTGGCGGCGATCGCGGCGTCGGTTCTGTTCACGCTGGGCGAAAACGGAATCCTCAGCGATCCAAATTGGGAGAAGACGGTGGCGATGTATATCGTGCTGTACACGGGCCTGATGTTCGTGCTGCTGCGCGTCGGGTTGGTGGCGACCATGAGCGTATTGTTTTTCCTCAACGCGTTGGGCCGGGTTTGCCTGGGAACGGATTTGACGGCGTGGTGGACTGCGAACGGATTGGCGACGATGCTGCTGATCGTGGGGCTCGCCGGGTGGGCGTTCTGGCGGTCCATCGGGTCGCGGGACGTCCTAGAAGAGCGGTATCGTAATTAGTTTACGATGCTTCCTGTTTTTCTGGCGACCTATGGGGCGGTCTTCGTAGCCGAAATTGTCGGCGACAAGCTGCTGTATACGACCGGCGTGCTGGCGTCGCGGTACCGCACGGTGCCGATTATGCTGGGGATGGCGCTGGCGTTCATGCTGAAGATGGGCGTGGCGGTGGTGGTGGGGGAGCAGATCGGCAAGCTGCCTCCGGTGCTGGTGGCGTCGATCACGATGCTGAGTTTCATCGGCGTCGCGATCATGCTGTGGAGGAAGGACGTCGAGCGGTCGGAGGGGCGCAGAGATAACACCGTCGGGAAGGCCATGATGATGTCCTTCGCCGCGATCTTTTTCTCGGAGTGGGGCGACGTGGGGCAGATCACCGCGGCGACGATGGCGGTGGCGAATCCAAGCGCGCCGGTGGTGGTGTGGCTGGGCGCGGTCAGCGCGATGGTGACCAAAGGCGCGCTGGCGGCGACGCTGGGGGCGGGCATCCGGCAATGGATTGTGGATCGCGTGTCGCCGAAAATCATCCGCTATGTGGGCGTCGCGGCGCTGCTGGTGCTGGGCACGCTGTCGGTGATTGAGACGCTCACCGAAGGCCACGCTTGACGGCGGTGTCGGATATCGACCGCAAGGCGGCGATTCGGTTTATCATCTGCCTCGGCGTGGTCAGCATGTTCGCCGACATGACTTAC